>JARGNS010000074.1 GCA_029213105.1 Planctomycetota bacterium | reverse complement strand
CATGCCTGCACCTCGGCCTTCTCGCTCTCGGAGGTCTCGTCATCCCCCAGGTGCGGGATGTCGTAGTCGTACGGGCCGTCGGTGACCATCGGGTCGGCGTCGAACTGATGGGTCGGAGGCGGCGAGGGTACGCGCCACTCGAGCGTCGCGGACTTCCACGGGTTCACCTCGGCGTCGCTGCCCCACCACTTGAACTTCCGCATGCAACCGATGAGGTTGATGATCAGGATCAGCAGGCCCGTGGCCAGGATCCAGGAACCGATCGTCGAGAAGTGGTGGTACGGGTGGAACTCGGGCAGGTAGTCCGCGTAGCGACGCGGCATGCCGGCGAGCCCCGCGAGGAACAGCGGGAAGTACAGGCTGTTGAAGCCGATGAAGAAGAGCACCAGGCCGACGACGCCCGCCTTCTTGTTGTACATCCGCCCGAACATCTTCGGCCACCAGTAGTACATGGCGCCGAAGAACATGACGCCGGTCCCACCGAACATCGTGTAGTGGAAGTGCGCCACGATGAAGGCCGTGTCGTGGATGTGGATGTCGATCGCCAGCGCCGCGTTCATCAGGCCGGTGAAGCCACCGATCGAGAACAGGAAGATGAACGTGAAGGCGAAGAGCATGGGCAGCTCGATGCGAATCGAGCCCTTGTACATGGTCGCCAACCAGTTGAAGACCTTCACGGCGCTGGGCACCGAGACGAAGAACGTCAGGAACGAGAAGATGACGCGGCCCTCATCTGCCATGCCCGACGTGAACATGTGGTGGGCCCACACGAGCGAGCCGATGGCGGCAATCGCGATCGACGAGATGGCGATGAACATGTAGCCGAAGATGCGCTTCTGGCTGAAGACGGGCACGATCTCGGAGACGACACCCATGGCCGGCAGGACCATGATGTAGACAGCCGGGTGCGAGTAGATCCAGAACATGTGCTGGAAGAGGATCGGGTCACCGCCGAGGGCGGCGTTGAAGATGCCGACCTGGAAGAAGCGCTCGAAGAGCACGAGCACCAGCGTGATGCCCACGACCGGCGTGGCCAGCACGGCAATCCACGACGTGGCGTAGATACCCCACACGAACAGGGGCATCTGCTTCCAGCCCATCGACGGCGCACGCAGGCGGTGCACGGTCGTGATCATGTTGAGCCCGGTCAGGATGGACGACCACCCCAGCAGGAACGCCGCCAGCATCGGCAGCACGACGTTGGCGTCCGTGTTGCCGGAATAGGGCACGTAGAACGTCCAGCCCGTGTCGACGCCACCCGCGACCACCGAGCACAGCGCCAAGACGGCACCGGCCAGGTAGAAGTACCAGGAGGCCAGGTTGAGTTTCGGGAACGAGACGTCGTTCGCGCCGATCTGGATTGGCAACGCGAAGTTGCCAAACACGGCGGGAATGCTCGGGATGATGAAGAGGAACGTCATGACCACGCCGTGCAGCGTGAGGACGCGGTTGTAGATCGCCCCCTCCATGAAGTCCTCGCCCGGGTTCAGGAGCTCCGCGCGGAGCAACAGACCGAAGGTCATCCCCACAACGAAGAAGCCCAGGATGGCCCACAGGTACATCAAGGCGATGCGCTTGTGGTCCGTCGTGGTCAACCACGACTTGAGGCCCTTCTTGTCGACGATGTAGTCGACCTGGTGGAGATCGGGCAGCGCTTGGGTGGTCATCAGGCGGTTCCCTTCCTTCTACGCTTCAGCACGACGCCGAAGAGGAAGATGCCGGCCCCGAGGAGGGTCACCAGCAAGATGATGCGGTTGACCTGCAGGGCGTAGGTCTTCCCCTCGGGGTCGTAGCTGTAGCAGAGTCTCTGGATCTTCTGCATGAAGCTGCGCGCGTTGCCTTCGCGCGCATCGTTGATGGCCAGTTCCATGTGGAACGGCAGCATCTCGAGTCCCCCCAGATAGCGCACGATCTTGCCTTCCTTGCTCAGGAAGATGACCGCGCCGGCGTGCTTGAAGTCCTGCTTGTCCTCGGTGTAGAGGAAGCCGACCGCCTGGGTGAGCTTGGTGATGTTCTCCTGATCGCCCGTGAGGAACCGCCATGCGTCAGGCGGCACGTCGGTCTTCACACGCTTCAGGAACTCGGTCTTTCCGGTCTTCGCGAGCTCCGGGCCCTCGCGCGGGTCGAAGCTGACGGTGACGAGGTCGTAGTCCCGCCCCGGCTGCAGCTTCTGCAGTTCATCCACCGTGCGGCCGAGCTCGTTGATGAGCTCGCCACAGATGCTGGGGCAACGCAGGTAGACGAGCGTCAGCACGGTCGGCTGCCGCAGCAGCGAGCGCAGCTCGACGTCGTTGCCGTCCTCGTCTTTGAACATGAGTCCCTCGGGGATCGTGTCGCCGAGCTTCTCGACGATGCCGACCTTGCCGTCGGGGCTGATGTCACTGCCCGTGGTGGACGCCGCCGGTCCCCCGCACGCGACCAGCCCACCCACGAGCAGGACCCCCGCGAGGGCAACGAGGCCCAGGCGCACGAGGTGGCTGTCGGAGAGGGGTTGGCGGGGGGACATGGGGGTTCCTTTCGGGGACCTAGTGCAGGTGGAACTGCTTGGAGGCCTCGAAGCCGGGATCCTTGGAGGCCACCATCGCGTGGCGCCCCATGAAGCGACCGACCGCGAGGAGCAGGACACCGCTGAAGAGCAGGACCGGGCCGATCTCCTGGTAGCCGAGACCCGGGCCGTCGGCACCGAAGTAGTTCGGCATGACGAGCCAGTACAGGTCGACCAGCTGCCCGAACAGGATGAACGCGCTGATGCCGGCGAGCCGGCCGAGGTTCATCTTGGTCTGGCGCGAGAGCAGCATGAAGAAGGGGATCACGAAGCGGATGAACGCGAGCGCGACGGTGACGCCGCCCCAGCCGTGATCCAGGCGCTTGGTGAAGTAGACCGTCTCCTCGGGCATGTTCGCGTACCAGATCAGCATGAACTGGCTGAACGCGATGTAGCCCCAGAAGCAGGTGAAGGCGAACAGCAGACCACCCAGGCTGTAGACGTGATCGCCGCGGATCAGCTCGGGCGCGATCTTGCCGTTGCGCTTCAGCAGATGCAGGCCGATCGTGATGGCCGCGAGCGCCGACAGCGTCATGCCGCCGAACACGTAGACCCCGTAGATCGTGCTGAACCAGTTCGGCTCGAGGCTCATCAGCCAGTCGAACGACGCGAAGGTCACGGTGAAGCCGAAGAGGATGAGGAAGATCGGCGAGAACCGGCGCATGCGCTCGGTGAGGCTCTCCTTGCCGCCGCCGTCCTGCTTCAGCGAGCCGCTGACGAAGAACCACGTGAAGAAGATCCAGATCGCGAAGAACAGGAGCGTACGGATGATGAAGCCGGACTCGTTCAGGTAGCTGCCCTTGACGTGGACGGCGTGCTCGGCCATCTCGGTCGTCGGGTTGCGCCACGGGAAGATCGTCGTCTCGGGGTTCAGCAGGGCCGTGAGCGCCAGCGGGATGAACAGGATCGCGAGCAGGATCATCGGCGAGGCGAGCATCTCCCCCACGCGGCGCAGGACGACGGACCAGACGGAGCTGGTGGCGTGCTGGAGGGCCACGAAGAAGAGGCTGCCCAGGACGATGGCCCACACGAAGGCGAAGCCGATCATGTAGCCGAAGCCGAAGCGGTTGCCGTCCTGGCTGAAGGCGATCCCACTCAGGATCGCGCCGAAGGCCAAGAGGCCACCGCCGATCATGGTCACCTTCCCGCCGCCGCTAGACGTGGCGGACAGGTCGGCAGGGGGCGTCGCGTCGGGCGCGGCGGCAGGTGTCGTTGCGTCGTCGCTCATCGCTAATCCTTCGTCGCGTCCTGCATGGCCTTCTGGAGGGCACGCACGTAGTGCACGACCGCCCAGCGCTCGTCGGGATCGAGTACGTTCGCGTAGCTCGGCATCTTGCCGTAGCCACGCGAGATGATGTGCCAGATACGCCCGTCGCCGTAGTCGAGCGACTTCTTCGCGTGCAGCGACGGCGGCGCCGGGAAGAGCCCCGGCCCCTGGATGGAGCCGTTGCCCTCGGCACGCTTGCCGTGGCACGTGATGCAGATGCGATCGAAGATGGCCTGACCGCGCTTGAGGGCGGCCTTGGTGCGCGGCACCGGGTTGGTCAGGGAGGCGTCGGCCGCGGCCGCAGCCTTGTCCTCGTCCTTCTCCGTCACGTGGTACGGGAACCAACCCTGGGGCACCGTGCCTTCGACCGGCGGACGCTCGGCGGCGAGTTCCTGGTTTCCGCTGAACCAGCCGTACGTGCCCTGGGCCTTGCCCTTCGCCTGCACGGCCATGCCATTGAGGATGTCGAGGTAGGGCAGCGCGAGCACGAGCAGCGGCAGGCAGATGATGATCACGGGCAGCGCGACCAGGGTCACGTGCCAGCGGCCGTCGAACCACTTGGGCTTCCAGTTGTCGAGGATCCGCTTCAGCATGATCTAGGCCTCCTCGTCGTCGGCGGCATAGAGCACGCGGATGTCCTGGCAGCCGACCTCACCGAGGAGGTCGCGGGCCGAGTCCTCACCGAACTTCTCGTCGTCGGCATCGAGCACCACGCCCATGCGGCTGCTGGTGACCTCGCCCATGACGTCGTTGTCGTGCAGCGGGGAGGCCCAGCTGCCGAGCTTCGTCAGCACGATCATGCCGCCCATCGTCGCGAGGCCGGCGAAGAGCACGAACGCCTCGAACGTGATGGGCACGAAGGCGGGCCAACTGAAGTAGGGCTTGCCGCCGATCCGCACGGGGTAATCGACCGCGCTCATCCAGTACATCATGTACATGGCCAGCGCGCCGCCGATCAGGCCGGCCGTGATCGTGATGTAGGGCATCGGCGTGGGCTTGAGGCCCATCGCGTCATCGAGCCCGTGCACCGGGTACGGCGTGTGGCAGTCCCACTTGGTGTACCCGGTATCGCGCACTTTCTTGGCCGCCGCGATCAGGCTATCGGGGTCATCGAAGAGCCCGATGATGCCAACCACCTTGCGATCACTCATGGTGACCTCCCGTGGGCTGTGCACCCGGCGCATCCATCTTGGCCTCGGCAATCGCGACCGTCGGGAGGAAGCGGCAGAAGAGCAGCAGCAGCGTGAAGAACAGGCCGAAGCTTCCGATCAGCATGCCGTAGTCGACCCAGGTCGGCGTGAAGTCATGCCAGCTCGAGGGCAGGTAGTCGCGGTGCAGCGCCATGATGATGACGAAGCGCTCGAACCACATGCCGATGTTGACGAAGATCGAGATGATGAACATGAACTTGATCGTTCGCCGGATCTTCTTGAACCAGAGCAACTGCGGCAGGATGACGTTGCACGTCACCATGATCGCGTAGGCCCAACCGTAGGAGCCCATCGCGCGGTTCATGAAGGCGAAGCGCTCGAAGACGACGCCGCTGTACCAGGCGATGAACAGCTCCATCATGTAGGCGTAGCCCACCATGAGGGAGGTCACCAGCACGATGCGGTTCATCAGGTCGAGATGATCCAGCGTGATGACGTGCTGGAGCTTGAAGTACTTCCGCATGATGATGATCAGCGTTGCCACCATGGCGAAGCCGCTGAACACGGCACCTGCGACGAAGTACGGCGGGAAGATCGTGGTGTGCCAGCCCGGGATCACCGAGGTCGCGAAGTCGAACGACACGACCGAGTGCACCGAGAGGACGAGCGGCGTCGAGAGGCCGGCGAAGAGCAGGTAGGCCTTCTCGTAGTGCTGCCAGGCGCGGTTGCTGCCCTTCCAGCCCAGGCTCAGGATGCCGTAGACCAGCTTGCGGACCCGGTGCTGCGCACGATCACGGGCGGCGGCGAGGTCCGGGATGAGCCCCGTGTACCAGAACATGATCGACACGAGCGCGTAGGTGGAGACCGCAAAGACGTCCCAGAGGAGCGGCGAGCGGAAGTTCACCCAGATGTTGTTGGCGTTGGGCAGCGGCAGCAGCCAGTAGGCGGCGAGCCACGGGCGGCCGGTGTGCACGAGCGGGAACTGCAGCGCCACGATGACCGCGAAGATCGTCATGGCCTCGGCGAAGCGCGCGATGGGCGTACGCCACTTCTGCCGGAGCAGATAGAGGATGGCGCTGATCAGCGTGCCGGCGTGGCCGATGCCGATCCAGAACACGAAGTTCGTGATCGCGAAGCCCCAGCCGACGGGGTTGTTGTTGCCCCAGACGCCGATGCCGCGCGCGATGGTGTAGACGAACGTGATCAGGAAGATCACGGCGCCGATCTGGGCGAGACCGAAGGCCCCCAACCACCGCTGGGTCGGGAACGACTCCATCGGTGCTTGGATGTCGGCGTCGAGCTTGCGCAGGTCGGCCTGCAGCTTGGCGGCGCGGCTGCTATCGACGACCGGTTCCTCGAGCGTGCTCGAATCGGGAGGCGGAGGGTTCATTAGTGACCACCCTTCTTGTCGCCGTCATGGCCGTGGCCATGCGCGCCGGGCTTCCAGTCATCGAGGTCGGGGTGCGCATTGCGGATGCGCGCGCCGTACGTGACGTTCGGACGCACGTTGATCTCCTCGAGCACGTGGTAGGCGAGGTCGCCACCGCGCGCCGTCTCGATCAGGCCGCCCTTGACATTCGCATCGCCGAAGACGATCGCGTCCGAGGGGCACGCCTGCTGACAGGCCGTCACGACCGCGCCGTCCTCGACATCGACGTGCTTGTTCGCAGCCTCGAACTTCACGGCGTTGATGCGCTGGACGCAGAAGGTGCACTTCTCCATGACACCGCGCGTACGCACGGTGACGTGGGGGTTGGCGCGCAGCTCCTGCACGGGGTCGGTCGTCTGCTCGCCCGTGTAGTTGAAGAAGTTGAATCGACGCACCTTGTAGGGGCAGTTGTTGCCGCAGTAGCGCGTGCCGACGCAACGGTTGTAGATCTGGTCGTTGAGCCCCTCGGGAGTGTGTGCCGTGGCATTGACCGGGCAGACGGTCTCGCACGGTGCGTTGTCGCAGTGCTGGCACAGCATCGGCTGCAGGAGGATGTTCGGGTTCTCCTCCGGGCCCGCCTCGTAGCGGTCGATGCGGATCCAGCTCATGTCGCGACCAACCGCGACCTCTTCCTTGCCGACGATCACGATGTTGTTCTCGGACTGGCAGGCGAGCAGACAGGCGTGGCAGCCCGTGCACTTGTTGAGGTCGATCGCCAAGCCCCACTTGTGGCCCTTGGAGTAATCCACCTCGGGGTCGATCTGGGTGAGCGCGAGCTTGTGCTTCTGCGTGTCGGGGAAGCTCAGCGGCTTGCCGTCGGGACCGTCCGGCACGTCCTTGCGGTACGCCTCGTAGGCCTTGGGCGTCCCGCTGATCGCGATGTGACGCTCCATCGGCTGGTCGGTGACCGAGGCGTTCTGATCGAAGACGTGCTGCGTCTTGGCGATCAGGTACTTGTCGCCGCCGGCCTTGCTGACCTTGCCCGCGACCACGCCGGAGCCCAGCGGCGCCACGTTGACGCCGACGCCCACGCCGTGACCCGCGCCCTGCGTGCGGCCGTAGCCGACGTGGGTGACGATCGTGTCCTTCTGGACACCCGGCTGCGGCACGACGGGCAGCTTCACGCTGGCACCGTTCGCCTCGACCGTGACCCAGTCGCCCTCGCTGACGCCCAGGGCGCGCGCGGTGGCCGGTGCCATGGCGGCGACGTTGTCCCAGACGACCTTGTTGCAGGACTCGGGGGTCTCGAGCAGCCAGGCGTTGCCGCCGAAGCGACCATCGACGGTCTGCGGGTGCAACGCCAGGACGACGTCGTGCGTGCCGGCGGCCGGCGCGGCCGGCGCCGGGAAGGCGACTTCACGCGGCGCGGGCAGTGCGGCGTTCTTGGCGGTGCCGGCGTAGCCCTTGCGGAGCAGGGCCTCCCACTTGTCCTGGGCGAGACCCCAACGGGCCTGCAGGAAGCCATGGAAGTCCTTCGTGGCCTTGAGGGCCCCATCGTCGGGGGCCAGCGCCTTCGTCCAGGCGAGGAGCGAGTCCGCGTCCTGACGGCCGCCGAAGAGCGGCGCCACCATCGGCTGGGCGATGCCGGTGACGCCGTCGGTGACGGTGGCGTCGTTCCAGCTCTCGTAGGCATGGGCCGCGGGCAGCGCGATCGTGGCGGCCGAGACCGTCTCGTCGGCCGTCAGGCCCTGGGCCACCACCATCGGCACGGCCTCGAGGGCCTTGCCGAAGTCGGCGCCGGGCATGTCGTGCACCGGGTTCACACCAAGGAAGATCACCACCTCGGGGCCGGCCGCGATGGCCTTGGCGAGATCCGCAGGCGCCGACGCGATGGCGGCGGCGGGGGTGGCGTTCCAGCCGAGCGTGGTGCCGGAGGCGCCGAGCATGGCGTTCATCTGCGCGACGGCGCCATGGACGGCGGCGGGCAGGTGCGGGCCGGCGAGCACGGCGGCCTTGCCCTTGTTGGCGTTCAGGTCCTTGACCAGCGCCTGCAGGACCTTGGCGTCCCAGCCGTGCTTCGTCGCGGAGGCGCTCAGCGCGGCGGAGCTGCCCCCGAGCGCCGCAAGGAGGCCGGCGGCCAACTCGGCGGAGGTCGAAGGACGCACCGGGATGCGGTGGTCGGCGCTGCTGCCCGTGCCCGTCATGCCGCCTTCGGCGACGTAGAGGCGCGAGAAGTTCGCGGCGCCGGGCACGCGCGTCTCGGCGAAGCCACGGGCGTTCGTGAGCGTGTCGCCGTCGGTGCCGAGGAAGTCGGCGTCGAGGCTGAGCACGACCTTGGCGTTCTCGAGCTTGGTCGTGACCTCACCGGCGGCGCCGTAGATCTGCTGCCAGGCGAGGCGGCGGTCACGGTCCTGCGCCGGCTCGTAGGCCATGTGCTGGGCGCCGGGCACCGCCTTGCGGAAGCGCGCGAGCAGGGCCTGCTCGGACGGCCCCAGCGTCGTGCGGGTGACGACGAGGACGCGTCGGGCGCCACGCAGGGCATCGGCGACGGCCTTGTCGGCCTCGGGCCAGGTGATGTCCTGGCCGCCCTGCTGGGGGCTGCGCAGGCGCTCGGGGTCGTAGAGCCCGAAGAGCGAGGCCTGCATCTGGGCGGTGCTCTTCCCGTTCGGGTTGAGCGGGTGGCCCTCGAGCCCCTCGATCTTGATCGGACGCCCGTCGATCTGCTTGATCAGCATGCCGTACGGATGCGAGCCCTCGGTCCACGTCGACGCGTAGTACAGCGGCATGCCCGGCTGCTGGTACTCGGGGCGATCGTGCATGGCGACGATGTGGCGGGTCGGCTTGCGAATGCAGCCGGAGACCATGCCCATCATCGCCGTGAGCGAGAACATCTTCATCGCCGTGCGGCGGCTCATGGCCGCGGCGCTGGGCGGATCCACGTGATCGTCGTGGATCGGTACCTCGTTGGAAATCATCGTGTGCCCTCTTCCCATGGCCTGCCTAGCGGTGGCACGTGCTGCAGTGGATCGGCGCCAGGGTCGTCTCACCCGGCTTCGAATGCTCCGGATCCGGCGGAAGCATGTGGCACTCGAGACACCACCCCATCTTGAGCGAGTTCACGCGTGAGACGCGTGACATCTTCTCGATCTCACCGTGGCAGGTCTGACACCAGATCTTCTCGCCGTTGGCGAGCTTCTTGGTGTTGAGGTGCCGGCTGTGATCGAAGTACGCGAAGTCCGCGAGATCATGGACCTTCACCCAGTGGATGGGTTTCTTGTCGCGGTGATGCTCGTTCAGCTGGGCAATGCCCTTCTTGAGATGGCCTTCGGCGTCCTTGGTTTGGATCTCCGTATGGCATTTCATGCAATCCGAGACCGTCGGGATGCCCGCATGGGGTCCCTTCATTGCCTGCGTGTGGCAGTACAGGCAATCGATCTGGTGCTTCCCTGCCATGATCGAGTGGTCGAAGTCGATCGGCTGCTCAGGCATGTACCCCTGCTCGAGGTTTGCTTGCCAGAGCGTGTGAGTGCCGAACGCTCCTCCCACCACGACGGAGATCCCAAGAACGGCCAAAAGCGTCCGCACTCGCCGGTCGAAGGCACGCGTGAAGATGGTGGAGCTCATGGGAGCGGAATCGTAGCGCTCCCCCCCCACCGCGGACAGTTCATTCGGGGTCATCGAACGGGGAATGCGAAGCTCGCGTCGCTTTTTTCGGCATCGTTGAGAACCGGTTGCAGCAAGCCGGCGGAGCCCTCCCCATGTACGGCCCTCGGATGGAGGCAAAGTCCCTCCCGCGAGCCGTGGCCGCGGGGATAGCCTGCCAGTCTGCAAGCCTCCCCAGGAGCCAGCGCCTCGTGCCCCACGCCGTCCTCGCCGAGTCCGTCTCCGCCTCCTACCGGGAGGGCGGACGTGCCGTCCCGGTCCTGGACGCGGCCTCCTTCACCATCGAGCAGGGGGTCTTCACGGCCCTCACGGGGCCCTCCGGGTCGGGCAAGACGACCCTGCTGTCCCTGCTCGGCGCGCTGGACGTGGCCGAGGGAGGCCGCCTCGTGGTGGCGGGGGCCGAGCTGACGGCCCTGGGGGCCGCCGGCCGGGCCCGTTTCCGCCGAACCCAGGTGGGCTTCGTCTTCCAGGGCTTCAACCTGCTGCCCACGCTCACGGTGCGGGAGAACGTCGAGGTCGGCCTCGAGCCCCTCGGACTCGGGCGCACGGCGGCCCGCGGCCGGGCCGAGGCGGCCCTGGACCGGGTGGCGATGCTCACCAAGGCCCAGCGCTTCCCCCACGAGCTCTCCGGCGGTGAGCAACAGCGCGTGGCCGTCGCCCGCGCCTGCGCCAAGAACCCGCCCCTGCTCCTGGCGGACGAACCGACCGGCAACCTGGACGAGGAGGCCGGTGCCCGGGTCATGGACCTGATCGGGGCGGCCCGGGACGAGGGCCAGGGCCCGCGCACGGTGATCGTCGTCACCCACGACGCCTCCGTGGCCGCCCGGGCGGATGCCGTCCTCACCCTCCACGACCACAAGGTCTACGCGGGCTAGATGCCCGGCTGGACCGCCCGCATCGCGCTGCGCGAGGTACGCGCCTCCTGGGGCCCGGCGCTCTGCGTCGCCCTGCTGACGGGGATCGTCGTGGTCCTGGTCGCCGGCGGCGAGCGCGCCCGGCGCATGCTGCTCCATACGCGCGCCGTGACCTACGAGACCCTCCAGCACGCCGACCTGGAGCTGCGCTTCGCCCCCACGCACCCCCGCGTGGCGGCTCTGGCCCGCGAGGTCGACGGCGTGGCCGAGGCCGCCGAGCGCCTGCTCCTGCCGGGGATCCTGGAGATCGCGGGCCGCCGCCCCCGGCCCACGCTGGTCGCCGTCCTGCCG
>JARGNS010000073.1:7457-11204 GCA_029213105.1 Planctomycetota bacterium | reverse complement strand
TCCTTGCCTTCACGGCGGGCCTCGACCTTCAGGTCGGGCAGGACCAGGACGAGGATCAGGCCGATGCATGGGGCGATGAACCCGACGCAGCCCCAGCCGAACGCATTGCGGCCCTTGCCGTTGGCGATCGCGCCCACGATGAACGCGAACACGACCATGATCAGTAGCTGTACACCCACCTCCATGGCGCGGTGTCTCCCTCTCGAGCCGTTGGCGGGGTTCTCTGCGCTGGTCGGTTTCAGGCGTCGAACCACTTCACCACGGCGAAGTTGTGGAGGAAGTGTATCAGCATGGACGGGTAGAGGCTGCCCGTCTTCCACTTGACCCAGCCCAGGAGCCAGCCGGCCAGGAAGAGGATCGGCAGGCTGATCGGATTGAGGTGCACGCCCGCGAACAGGGCGGCCGCCAGGGAGATCGCCATGGCCGGTCGCAGGGCGATCTGGAGCCAGTGCTGGACGAGACCGCGGAACGCGATCTCCTCGCTGATGGCCGGGTAGACCGCCACGAAGAAGACCAGGGCGCCCTCGGAGAAGCCGTCCCCGCGTAGCTGCGAGACGAGGCCCACCCCCTCCTCCATGCCGAGCATGCTCCCGACCCACGCGTGGTACGCGTAGTTGAGGCCCAGCAGGGGCATGAGCAGCAGCAGGCCGACCCAGGCCGCCCAGTGGTCGAAGCCGAAGCGCTTGAGCTGCTGGGCGAGGCTGTCCCAGTAGAAGACCGCGAAGAACACCGTCGTCACGAGCAGGACGGCATCCATGATCATCACGTGCACGCCGACGCTGCCGCCCGAGAGCAGCCCGAGCACCAGCGACGTGCCGACGATGACCGCGCAGTACGTCCAGAACAGGGTCATGACGTTCGGGGCGTGCAGCTGGACCAGCTCGCCCGTGCTCGGGCGCAGCTGGCGCATGCGCGGGAGGACGCTGTCCGGGTCCTTGTACGGCGTCGCGCAGCCGCGGCAGAAGTAGTAGCGCTTGTCGAGGGCCGCTTGGCAGTAGAGGCAGGACAGCCCCTCGCCGAAGCTGGGCAGGTCGGTCTGGCGGGGCGGCTGGAGCTCGTTCATCCCGGCTCCGATCCTAGCCCCGCCGGAAAGGGGCTGGAACCCGCATCCGAATCGGGCATCGTAGGAGGGCACGGCGGGACTCGATGGGGGCGCCGTCCGCGAGGGAGCACGATGTCGACCGCCAAAGTGGATCTGCACCGCCTGTCACGCGTGGCGAACTGGGCGATCCCCGGCTTGGCCGTCGCTTCGCTGGTCGCGGGCATGACCGTCTCGTTCTGGTTTCACTTCCTGACCGTCTTCTTCCTGCTCCTCACGGTCATGAACCTCTTCTATCGCTTCGTGCAGACCCGCCACACGATCCTGCGCAACTTCGGCGCCATCGGGCAGCTGCGCTACGTGATGGAGAGCCTGGGCCCGGAGCTGAGGCAGTACTTCTTCTCGAACGACACGGAGGAGCGCCCGTTTTCGCGCGTGGAGCGTGCGGAGGTGTACCGCAAGGCGAAGGGCATCGATGCCGCCGTGGCGTTCGGCAGCCAACTCGAGTTCGGCCCCAAGGAGATCAAGCTTCGCCACTCGATGTACCCGACGCCGCATGACGAACTCGAGCCCTTCCGACTCACCTTCGGCGAGGAGCGCGGCATCGCCTCGGCCTACACGATCGACAAGCCCATCATGATCAGCGCCATGAGCTTCGGCGCGCTCAGCGAACCGGCCGTGCGCTCCCTCTCGCGCGGGGCCAAGCACGCGGGCATCGCCATGAACACCGGCGAGGGGGGCTGGCCGAAGCACCACCTCGAGGAGGGCGCGGATCTCATCTTCCAGATGGGAACGGCCAAGTTCGGCGTCCGTGATGAGGGTGGCTTGCTCGACGACGCCAAGCTGCGCAAACTCGCGGCCTTGCCGCAGATGAAGATGATCGAGATCAAGTTCTCGCAGGGCGCGAAGCCCGGCAAGGGCGGACTGCTTCCCAAGGAGAAGATCACCGCCGAGATCGCCGAGTTGCGTGGTGTGCCCATGGGGGAGGACGTCGTCTCCCCGCCGAGCCACCCCGAGTGCTACGACAACGCCTCGACGCTGGAGTTCATCCAGCGCGTGCAGGAAGTCAGTGGACTGCCGACGGGCATCAAGTTCTGTGTGGGCTCGTTGGATCAGACCGCGGAGTTCCTGCGGGAGATGGCCCACAGCAAGATCTTCCCCGACTACATCGCCATCGACGGCGGCGAGGGAGGCACGGGCGCGGCGCCCAAGCCCTACCTGGACTCGTTCGGGATGCCGCTGATGCCGGCCTTGCGCGGCGTGCACACCATCCTCACGGACCTCGAGATCCGCGATCGCACGAAGCTGATCGCCGCCGGGAAGTTGATCGGGGCGGCCAAGTGGACCATGGCCCTGGCGATGGGGGCCGACGCGATCTACAGCGCGCGCGGCTTCATGCTCGCACTCGGCTGCATCCAGGCGCTGCACTGCGGCGACAATACGTGTCCCGTCGGCATCACCAGCCACGACCGCACGCTCAAGCACGGACTCGTGATCTCGGACAAGGCGCAGCGCGTGCAGCAGTACGTGCACGGCTCCGTCCACGACTTCGAGGAGATCCTCTGCTCGACGGGCGTGAAGAGCGCGCGCGAGTTGTGCATGGACAACCTGTACGTACCGCCGCAGTCCATCCTCGCCGGGGAGAACCGCGCATGACCACCGACCCGAACCCGAGCCCCGAAGCGGCACCGGCAGCCCGTCCGCTCTGGCTGAGCCTTCTCCTGTGGACCTGCAAGCTCGGCGCGGCCGGCATCCTGGGCTACGCCGGCTACCTCAAGCTCACGAGCAACCCCGGTGACATCGAGTTGTTCGAGACCCTCGGCATGGAGCCGTTCGGGCGGTACCTGATCGGCGGTCTCGAGTGCACCGCCGCCGGTCTGATCCTCATTCGCCAGAGCGCGGTCTACGGCGCGTTCCTCGGGCTGGGTGTGATGTGCGGCGCCATCATCGGGCATCTCACCGTGCTGGGGCCCGCGCATATCGAAGGCGCCATCCTCGTTGCCGTGCTGTGCCTGGTGATCCTCTACGTGCGCCGGCGTGACGCCCCCTTCATCGGCAACATGATCGACTGGTAGTTCCCCCCGGCCGTGCACGCCCAAATCCGGCGTCCCGGCCCCGACAGTGGGTGCGGATGGCCCTGCCGCCCGGCGTGATGCGTAGGCTCTTGCGATGGCCCTCCCCGAAGACATCCTCGTGCGTCCCCCGGTCGAGATCGCGCAGCGTGTGGCCCTCCGCTTCCTCGACGAGGCCCGCGCCTGCCGTGTCCGCCTCGCCGATCCGGCGGATGACACGGCCCTGCACGACTTCCGCGTGGCCGTGCGACGCATGCGCAGCACGCTCTCGACCTGGCGCGATATCCTCGCGGCGACGATGCGCAGGAAGGACCGGCGCCGGCTGCGCGACGTACAGCACGCGACCGGAAGCGGGCGCGATGCCGAGGTGGCGCTCGAGTGGCTCGAGCCCCAGGTCGACGACATCCCCGCCGACGCACGCCCCGGCTTCGACTGGCTGGTCGCGCGCCGGCAGCAGCTGCTGGGCGCCTCCATGGTGACGGTGCGCGCCGCCGGGATCGCGGCCTTCCTGGCGCTGGACAGTGGCGAGGCGATCTGGCAGCTGGACCCCGGCGCGGTACGGCGAACCATGGCAGCGGGCGGGTCGGTGATGCTGTAGTCGCGGCGTGTGGCGGTTGAAATTCGGGAGAAAACAGG
>JARGNS010000073.1:4032-7447 GCA_029213105.1 Planctomycetota bacterium | reverse complement strand
CGACCTGCGGCCCGAGGCCGAGCCTGATTTCGGCGGTGCCGCTGTCGTGGCCCTGGCCGAGGGACTCGTCGCCGAGTTGCTGCGTTACCTCGCCGCCGTCCAGAGCATCGCGGACGAGGACGAAGCGCACGAAGCACGCATTCTCGGCAAGCGCCTGCGTTATCACATCGAGCCGTTCCAGGCCCACATCCCCGAGGCGCGTGGGGTGGTACGTGCCTGCAAGCAGCTGCAGAACGTCCTGGGCGACATCAACGACGCGTGCGTCCTGCGTGCGTGGATCCGCGCGGAGCGCGACGCGGCCCCGGCCGAGGCCCACGCCGGTATCGAGCACGTCTTGGAGCGCATCACGGCGCGTCACGAAGCGCTCCATGCGCGCCTCGAGAGCGAGTGGCTTGCCGATGGGGGAGCACGGCTACGCGAGCAGGTCGATGCCCTGGCCGCCGGCATGGGCCCCTTGCTGGCCCCGCCGACCGAGATCGAGCGCAAGTACGTGCTGACCACGGCGCCGCAGCTACCGGCCGGGGCCGAGAGCGCGGAGATCGAGCAGGGCTACCTGCCCGTCGAGGGCTTCGAGGACCGTGTGCGCCGCACCACGAAGGCGAGCGGCGTGAAGCGCGTGCGCACCTTGAAGGTCGGCTCCGGTCTGCAGCGCTTCGAGGCCGAGCACGAACTCGACGACGAGACCTTCGCGGCGCTCTGGGCCCTGACGGAGGGGCGCCGCGTGTGCAAGCGGCGCCACGTGGTCGCCGTCGGCGCCCATGTCTGGGAGGTCGACGAGTTCCTGGATCGCGATCTCTGGCTGGCCGAGGTCGAGCTCGCCAGCGCGGACGAGGTCGCCGAGGTGCCTGCCTGGCTTGCCGCGGCCGGCGCCCGGGAGGTGACGGCCTCGGGCGAGTACGGGAACCGCCGGCTGGCGCGCTAGAACCGGCCCCGGCGGCCAGTTCTTCGCCTCGCGTGGGCGCCCGCGGCGCCTCCGGCCCGTGGGGGGGGGCACTGCTAGCCTGCCCGCGAACGCCACCACCCCAGGAGGGATCACGATGGTCTCCGTACCCGGTAAGTCCGACGAGTACCCCACGGTCATCGGCGCTGACGCGCGCTTCAACGGCGAGCTCGCCTTCGAGGGCAGCGTCCGCATCGATGGTTCGTTCGAGGGCTCCATCCAGACGCCCGGCAAGGTCTACATCAGCCAGAGCGGCAAGGTGAAGGCCGAGATCCACGCCGGCAACATCACGATCGATGGCACCGTCGAGGGCAACATCGTCACCGATGGCCGCATCCAGTTGAACGCGACGTGCAAGCTCAAGGGCGATGTCGCGGCAGCCAAGATGCAGATGGCCGAAGGCGCGACGTGGTCCGGCCGCTGCGATGTCGGGCCGAACGCGGCGAAGGGTGAGGGCAAGTCCCCCGCCATGCGCCAGATCGCTGACGCTGCTTCCGGCAAGAAGTAGCCCGCGCGACCGTCTCTGATGGCACGATCGACGCCCCCGCACGAACGGCGCATCCTATGCACGTCGTGCGGGGGTCTTCTCGTGGTCGCGCAGGAAGCCAAGTCGGTCAACTGCCATCATTGCCATCAGCGGGTGATCTGCGAAGCGCTGGTCATCAAGGACTATGTCGCGGTGCGCAAGCTGCGCACGGCCAACGGCATCCAGATCACGAAGAAGGGCAATGTCCTCGCGTCGATCTGGTGTGAAGACCTTGCCGTGGATGGCCGCCTCAAGGGCGAGGCGATCTCGCTGGGGGGCATGCGCATCACGAAGAAGGCGCAGGTCTCCGGCGAGTTGCGCGCGCGCACCCTGGCGATCGCCGAGGGTGCCCAGGTCACGGCCGTGATGCGCATCGGTCCGGAACACATCCCGGACCACGACGCGGTGCTGGCCTCCCAGACCGACGAGGCCGGGCCGCACGATCCGTCCTAGCGGTAGACCGCCGTCTTCTTGCTGCCGTCCGAGCGCTGCAGCACCACCTCGAACTCGTCCACGGGGTACGGCCCGATCACGACGTCCTCCCCGCGCACCTTGCGGGCGATGAGGTCGATGCCGCGGCTGAAGCGCTGACGTCCGTCGCGCGAGCTGCCGAAGACGGGCAGCACGCCGCGGTCCTTCGTTCGTGCGTGCAGGCGGCGCACGTAGACGGCGCCGTCCCGAGCCGCCGGGAGGGCTCCGAACTGGCCGAGCTTCATGGCCAGGCTGGTCTTGGCGTTCTCGCCCGCGGCGACGACGATCTCGCGCTCCTGGGCGGCGCGGCCGGTGAGCACGTCGGCGACCAGGAGGCGGTAGGTGCCGGGCTCGAGCTCGTACTCGATGCGCTGCCGCGTGGCGTCGAAGCGCTCCGGCGCGCCCGGGCGCCAGCCCAGCGCCGCCCACGCACCGTCGGTACGCATGAGGAACGTGAGGGGGGCGCGTCGCCGGCCCTTCGGCTGGCGCGTCGCGACGTTGCCCTCCAGGCGCACCGCCAGCCTGCCGAGTCCCGCGGGGCTTGCTGCGGGAATCGCCGCGCTCGCGCGCGCCTTGCCCTCGGGGATGACGACATCCTGTACGAGCACGGACGGGCGCCCGGGCACGGAGACCTGCAGGTGGTACGTGCCCGGCACGAGCGCCTGCTCGAGGCGTAGCAGGCCCGGGGCCTGCATCCCTTCGGTGACGGCGAAGACGCCCTGGCCGGTGTCGCGGTCGACGAACTCGAGCCGGATCAGGTCGTCGGTGGCGAGCGGCGCGTCGGCATCGGTGAGCGTGAGCTCGAAGGACGCATTGGGGTGCATGACGATGCGCGCCTCGCCTTGGGCATCGGCGAGCCACAGGGAGGCAGGGTGGCCGTGGTAGCCGTCGATGAACGGCGTGACGAGGACGGGGGCTGCCACATCCTGGCGGAACGCGCTGCGGCCCGCGCTGTCCGTCACCGTCCACTGCTCGCCCTGGCGGCAGAGCGGTCCGGGGCAGAAGTACGTGCCGCCCGGCGGCCAGGGTGAGAGCTGCACGCCCTTCTCGACCAGCGGCGCGCCCGAGCCATCGACGACCGTGACGGTCAGGGTGGGCGAGCGCGTCACGACGTGGATGATCTGCTTCGTGACGTCGACGCCGTCTCCGTCGAGCAGCACGGTGCGATAGCCCGGCGCCACGACGCCGATCCACGAGTCGACGGTCTTGCGCGTGTAGATCGCCCAGCGCCCGCGCGCGTCGCTCACCTCGTGGTCGACCTTGTCCCGGTCGGCGCCGAGGCGCTTCTTGTCGAGGACGTAGACGGTCGCGCCCTTGACGGGCAGGCCGGCTTCATCGAGCACCTCGCCCGCGATGCGGAACTTCTTCGGCCGCGGCTTGCGGGGCGTCGTCTTGCGGCCGGGCTCCGCCTGGCCCGGCGCACGGCCGCCCTGGCTGCGGCCGCCCTGGCTGCGGCCGCCCTGGCTGCGGCCGTCCCC
>JARGNS010000073.1:0-4022 GCA_029213105.1 Planctomycetota bacterium | reverse complement strand
CGCGATGCCCGCGGTTGCGAGCAAGGTGACGCCGATCCAGCTCGTGCGTGTCCGCATGGGCCCGTGCCCGCGCCTTCCTAGCGCTTGCTCGGCGGCGAGTAGCCCGGGCCCTTGGCCGGCGGGTTCTTCTCGAGCGCTTCGAGGGCGAGGGCCACGGCCTTCTCGAGCTGCGGATCACGACCCGCGGCTACGTCCTTGGGCCACTGGATGACCACGTGGTCGGGTGCGACGCCGACGTTCTCGACAACCCAGGAACCGTCGGTGTCCATGATGCCGAAGCTGGCCGCGGTGACGCTGCCGCCGTCGACCATGGTCGGGTAGCCGGAGATGCCGACGAGGCCACCCCACGTGCGCGTGCCCACGAGCGGGCCGATCCCCAGCTTCTTGAACATCCACGGCATGGCGTCGCCGCCCGAGCCGGCGCGCTCGTTGATGAGCATGACCTTGGGGCCCTTCATCGTGCCGAACGGCGTGCGGGCCAGCCAGCCCTCGCGGTTCATCCAGTAGCAGAGCACGTCGCGGCTCAGCACATCGACGATGTGGTCGGCCACCTTGCCGCCGCCGTTGAAGCGTTCATCGAGGATGAACCCCTCGCGATCCAGCTGGCTGTAGAAGTCTCGGTTGAAGGACGCGAGGCCCGCACCAGCCGTGTTCGGCATGTACGCATACGCCAGGCGTCCGCCCGAGAGCTTGTCGACGCGTGCGCGGTTGGATTCGATCCACGCCATGCGGCGCAGCCTGCCCTCGCTCGAGAGCGGCACGACCGTCGTCGTGCGCTTGCCCTTGCCGTCGGCGGACGCGCAGACCGTCAACTCGACCGGGTCGTTCGCCGTCTCCTGGAAGGCCTCGTAGAGGTTGTCGGCGCCGGTCAGCGGTCGGCCGTTGACGGCCAGGACATAGTCCCCTTCGTTGACGTCGACGCCCGGTGCCGTCAGCGGAGCGCGCAGGCCCGGGTTCCAGTTCTGGCCCTCGTAGATGCGCGTGATGCGGTGCTTGCCGTTCTCTACGGCGTAGTCCGCGCCGAGCAGACCGACGTCGATACCACCATTCGTGCGCTGGTAGTCGCCGCCGCTCACGTACTCGTGGCCGCAGCAGAGCTCGCCGATCATCTCCGACATCAGGAGGTTGAGGTCTGCACGGTGGCGGACGTGCGGCAGGAAGGTGCTCCAGCGCTCCCACATCGCCGGCCAGTCCACGCCGTGCATGTTGGGGTCGTAGAAGAAGTCGCGCTGCAGACGCCAGCACTCCCGCAGGATCTGGGGCCACTCCGCGGCGGGATCGACGCGGACCTTCACGCCGTCGATGGCGGCCGTCTTGCCGCCCTTGCCGCTCTCGTTGGTGAGCTGCCAGCGCGAGCCCGAGCGTACGAGCAGGTTCTTGCCGTCGCCCGAGACGACGACGCCGCTGGCGCCCGCGACGAGGGTCGAGGCCTTGCGCGACTTGAAGTCGAAGCCCTTCAGGCCGGTGCTGCCACGACCGCCACTGGCCGCCTCGAGGTAGAGCAGCTTCGAAGCCGAGCAGGCCAGGCCGCGGAAGCTGCCGCTGCCGATCGGGAGTGCCAGGATGCGCTGCGAGATGCCCTCGACGTCGATGGACGGCGGCTTGGGCTTCTTCGCCTCGGCCTTCTTCTTCTCGGCGTCATTCTTCTTGTCGTCGTCGCCCTTCTTCTCGTCGCCCTTCTTCTCCGCATCCTTCTTGGGGGCCGGCTTCTTGTCCGTCGCGCCCTCGTCGCTGCGCGGGCCGAAGGGGTGCTTCCCGTCCTTCTTCAGGACGACGACGTACAGGTTGCTGCTGCCCGAGCGGGCGGCGGAGGTGGAGAGGTCGAGGCCGAAGCGGCGCGGGCCCTCATTGACCGAGGCCTGGAAGAAGAGGTGCTTGCCGTCCCAGCTGAACGCAGGCGAGGACGCCGCGCTGAAGTGGTCCGTGATCGACGTGAGCTTGCCGCTGGCCAGCTCGTAGATCGCCACCCCACCGTAGGACGTGGTGGCGCTGAGGGTCTCGAGCGCGATCCACTTCGAGTCGCGCGACCACACCCCGAACGGCCGGAAGCGGCCCAAGGTGCCCTGGGACGTGTGGACGTCCGTGACCTTGCCCGTCTTCAGCGTGATGTAGGCCAGGCGGTTGGCCTTGTCGTTGAAGAGGATGTGCTTGTTGTCGGGGCTCCAGACCGGATCCTCGTAGAACTTCGCGCCGCCGAGGTCGTAGCGCTTGGGCGCCTGGCGACCGCGGCGGTCGCGCACGACGAGCTTGTACTCGCCGCCTTCGTCGGAGAACCAGGCGATGTGCTTGCCGTCCGGGCTCCAGACCGGGCTGCGGTCATGCGCCCCCGGCGACTCGGTCAGGTTGCGCGGTGCGCCGTGCTCCTTGGGGACCGTGATGATCTCGCCGCGAGCCTCGAAAACGGCGCGCTTGCCGTTGGGCGCGATCGAGCCGGAGCGCACCGTGCCGCGCACGGTCTTCCAGCGGGCCATCCGGTTGAGGTCGTCGGACGGCACCTTGATCTTCAGGCGGCGGAACCTGGACGTCTGCGGGTCGAAGATGCGGATGGCACCGCCGGCGGCGAACGCAAGCACGCCGCCACCGGCCTGCATGCTCTGCACGCCGAACTCCGTGAACTCGGAGACCTGCTCGGGCGCCTTGCCGCTGCCCGGCTTGTAGCGCCAGATGTTCATCTGCATCAGGCCACGGGCGTCCTTGCGATCGGAGGCGAAGTAGACATGGCCTGCCAGGTAGCCCGGGAACGTGTCGCTCGCCACGCCGTGGGGGACTTCCTCCACCTCGTGCGTCTTGGGGTCGTAGATCCACACCGGCGGCACGCGGCCGCCGCGGTAGCGCTTCCACGTGCGGAAGGCATCACTGATGGGGGTGTAGATGATGTGCTCGCCCTTGGCGTCGTACGTGGCGTGCGACGCGCGCGGAATCATCAGCGCCTCGGCGTTGCCGCCTTCGATCGACGTCTTGAAGAGCTTGCGCACGGGCGCGCCACTGGCGCGATCGCTCAGGAAGAGCACGTGCTTGCCGTCCGGATGCCAGCAGCGCATGTAGTCGCTGCCGGGGTGCCAGGTCACGCGTCGCGGGGCGCCGCCCTCGATGGGCATGACGTAGACGTCGCTGTTGCCCTGGTACTCCCCGCTGAAGGCCACCATGCTGCCGTCGGGCGACAGGCGCGGGTGGGACTCGCGGCCGACATGGCTGGTCAGGCGGCGTGCGGTGCCGCCGTCGCGCCCGACGATCCAGAGGTCGTTGGCGTAGACGAAGACCACGTGCTTGGCGGAGGCCGTCGGCTCCTGCAGGAGCAGCGTCTCATCCAGGGGCTGCGCATCCTCGGCGGCTGCGACGGTCGGGACCAGCAGCAGGGCGGCGAGCAGCAACCAGGCGCCCAGCGGGCGCAGGATGGCGGTTCGGGGCATCGATCATCTCCTCGGGGTTGCGCAAGGGTACGGGAGCGGGAGCCGTGCGTCTGCGTAGACTGCGGCCATGCGCCTCTGGATCCTGCTGCCGTGCCTCTTCCTGGTGTGCTGCGGGCGGGCCGCACCGGCGCCGCCGCGGGTGGATCCGCCGGTGGCGACCTTCTCGATCGTCGCCTTCGACCCCGCGACGGGGGATCTGGGTGTCGCCGTCCAGAGCAAGGTGTTCGGCGTGGGCTCGATCGTGCCCTACGTGCGGGCGGACGTGGGCGCGGTGGCGACCCAGGCCTTCGCGGAGCCTGCCTTCGGGCCGGACGGCCTTGCCCTGCTCGATGACGGGACCCCGGCCCCCTTCGCGCTGGAGGCCCTGCTGCGGCGGGATCCCGGCCGGGATCGGCGGCAGCTGGGGGTGGTCGATGGACGCGGGCGCGCCGAGGCCTTCACGGGCAAGGCCTGCCACCCCTGGGCCGGGCACGTGGTCGGGGAGCACTACTGCTGCCAGGGCAACCTGCTGGCCGGGCCCGGGGTCGTGAAGGCCATGGCCGCGGCGTTCGAGCAGACCCAGGGGCCGCTGGCCGAGCGCATGCTTGCGGCCCTGCGGGCGGGGCAGGCCGC
>JARGNS010000072.1:10842-11380 GCA_029213105.1 Planctomycetota bacterium | reverse complement strand
GGTCTTCCCCGGCCTCGTGCCCTCGAGCGAGGTCGTGCGACTGGACGGGGCAGGCATCATGGGGACGGTAGACGTGACGGTGCCGTGCGGGCGCGAGCGGCTGAAGCCCGTCGTGAAGCTCACGACCCTGCGCAAGGTCGTCAGGCCCTCGTCGTTCGTGCTGACGCCGGGGGAGGCCGAGCGCGACATGCTCACGCGTGGCCGCCTCATCCAGGAGGCCGTCCTGGAGTACCGCTTCAAGCTCGCCGACGATGCCAAGGTCAAGCCGCGGGCCTTCCAGTCGCTGTACGAGGACATCTACGAGTCTTGGTCGAGTGCGCTCTGGATGGTCTTCGACGAGAACAAGCGCCGCGTCGGGAAGGGGCCGATCTCGGGCGACAAGACCGTCAGCTTGAAGAAGGGCCGCTACGTCGTCCGAGTGCACCTGCGCCACGAGGATCCCAAGCGTCTCGAGATGGTGAAGCACGCGCCGCTCTACCTCGACATCAAGCTCTCGAAGCGGCCGTCGGTCGGGATCCATGCGAGCGGGGAGGCCGTG
>JARGNS010000072.1:0-10832 GCA_029213105.1 Planctomycetota bacterium | reverse complement strand
TCGCCGGCTCGCCCTCCTTCGCGGCGCGTGAGGTGCAGGCGGGAGATCGGGTGCGGCTCTACCTCAAGCCCCCCGCGCGAGAGGACATGGGCAAGCTCGCGGAGGAGGGCGACCTGCTCTTCGGCGAGATCCGCTATGGCGAAGAAGTCGAAGAGAAGTTCGGCCAGGGACGGCGGCCCGGGGGCTGGCCGATCTGGGTGCTCGTGCCCGAAGCGGTCCCGGCGTCGGAGTCCGAGACCAAGTCGGACGACGAGGAGCCCAGCAAGGGCAAGCGCTCGCCGTACGCGCGCTTCCAGGAGGAACTCGTCACGGTGAAGCTCGAGAAGCTCGCGGCGTTGCGCGAGGCCAAGGAAGACGCGGCCTTCGACGAGTTGGCGGCGGCGCTTCTCGCGGAGCGCCCGGGCTTCGTTCCCGTGCTTCTGGAGCAGTTGCGTCGTCGGGATCGTGAGGCGGCGCCCAAGCAGTCGGCCCGCACTCGCGCCCGCGTGATCGCCGCCGCGGACCGGGTCATGGCTCGCGTGGACCCGAAGCGGCTTGCCGAGCATCGGGGCAGCGGCGCCACACCCAAGACGGCGACCGAGAAGCGGACGCATCGACGCATGGAGATGCGCCGCCGGGCGTACGCCGAGGCGCTGCATCGCAAGGCGCGCGCCCTCTCCCACGGCGGTGAGAAGGCGAAGAAGGCCTTTCTCGCTACGTGGGCTGAACTGCGCAAGTGGACGGACGTCGAAAGCAGTGTCTACCTCGACACGTTCGTGCGGGTCGAGCGGGCACGCGGTCGCACGGCGCACGCGCTGCAGGCCGTGCAGGCGAAGCTGCGCAAGTACCCACGCAGGCGTTCCCTCCATGAGTTGCGGATCGAGCTGCTGGAGGCGTTGGGGTGGACCCATTGGGTCGCGCACGAGCGGGCGTGGCTCAGCCTCCGCTTCCCGCAGGCCTACCCGCCGTTCTAGTCACGCCGCCCGGCGGTCGATGGTGCGGCGCTCGCGCGGGATGGCGCGCCAGGCCGGGTTGCACTCGACACAGCGCCAGACCCACCAGGCCAGGGGCAGGGTGAGCAGGGAGAGCAGCAGCATCAGGGCGCCCACGCCTCCCAGGGGCCAGCCGAGCATGCGCGCGGCGCGGATGAAGTCCTGGGTCAGGCCGAAGCTGCCGTTCCCGGCGTAGGCGGTCCGTGCGACCTCGCTGGACATCAGACCGAAGTCGAGCACGACATTGCGCCCGAGCAGGAACCAGGCGCACGCCGCGTAGGTGATGCGCTCCGCCGTACTCTCGGTGAACCCTCCGGAGAGGGCCCGGAAGAAGAAGATGCCCGCGAAGGCCAGCTCTCCACCGTGCCCCGCGAGCAGATGGATCAACTCGTGTCCCTGGCTGAAGGCGAGCAGCGGATAGAGGATGACTGCGCCTGCCGCGACAAGGCGACCGCGCTCGTGTCGTCGGAGCTTCCAGGTGACCCAGCCAAGCAGGGCCCAGACGAAGGCGACCAGGACCAGTTTCTGCTCGCTGTGCATGGCGGCGGCATGACCGTCCAGACGGATGGCGGGGTACGCCGGCAGGCCGAAGATCCATGCGGCCACGCAGTGCCCGGTCTCGTGGACGAGGGACGCGAGGAACCAGCCCACATACTGGAGCAAGGGGAGGAGCCTGAGGCTCGGTGCGAGGCAGGCCCCGATGCCCATCACCAGCCACGGGGGCGGCCCGGAGGCCTTCGGCGGGCGAGGCAGGGTGGGGGCGGGGGACCGGCGCATGGCAGTCCCCTTGTCGACCGGATGCAGGGCCCCGGTGGAGCCCGCTTGCAGGCGCCTGTTAGCTGGGCTGGGCGTCGGGGTCGGGCCGCAGGAAGGCGCGCCGGTAGTAGCGCAGTTCCTCGATGGATTCGCGGATGTCGGTCAGCGCCTCGTGCAGCCCCGCCTTGCGCGGCGGCTTGTAGGCCTTGGGGAACCAACGCCGGAGCACTTCCTTGAAGCTCGAGACGTCCACGTTGCGGTAGTGCAGGTGATCGTGCAGGGTCCGCATGCGGCTGTAGAGGAACGCGCGGTCCGTGTGGATCGAGTTGCCGCACAGCGGAGCCGAGCGCGGCGCCGTGTGCTCGGCGATGAAGGCCAGCGTCTGCCGCTCGGCCTCCGCGCAGTCGATCTCCGCGGCGCGCACGCGCTCGAGGAGCCCCGACTTGGTGAACGTCTTGCGGCTCCAGTCCGAGAGTGTCTCGAGCTGGGCCGCGGTGTTGTGGACGACGATCGTCGGTCCCTCGGCGATGACCTCGAGTTCCCCATCCGTGATGATGGTGGCGATCTCGAGGATGTGGCAGGTCTCGGGCTCGAGCCCGGTCATCTCGAGGTCGATCCAGACGAGGTTTCCTTGCTGGGCTAGTTGACCGGCCACGCGCATGCTCCTTGAGGGGGCGCGCATCCTACTCCGGGGGCCGGTCGGTCGCGCTCAGCGCCCCCGGCCACCGCGTCCGCCGCCCGGGCGGCCGCCGCCGCCGCCAAAGCCGCCGCCCTCGATCTCCCAGTCCGCCTTGGGCTCGAACTTGGACTTGTCGCGCTCGCGGCGGGCATCGTCCATCACTTCCTTCGTGCCGCCCACGAACTCGAGGGTGCGGCGGATGCCCGTATCCACGTCGCCGACAGCGCTCTCGTCGCCCTCGCAGGCGCGCGCCACCGCGTCGTAGTACGTCACGACCGCGTCCTTCCACCACGCCTGGGTGTTCTCCATGGGCTTGATCAGCTTCTCGCGCATGAACTTCCCGCTCTTGGGGTCCTTCACCTCGGAGAGTGCCCAGGCCAGCAGCGTGCGCTTCATCGTGCCGCGGCCACCGCCCCGTCGTCCGCCGGGCGGCCCGACGGCCTGGAGTTGCTTCTCGAGGCCACGCGCGGCCTTGGCGTCCTTCTCGAAGTAGGCCAGCCCCACGATGGGGCCGTACGTGGCCCACTCGCTCTTGGCGCCCTTGGCCTTCTTGAGCAGCAGGGAGCGCACCTTGGCGTCGCCCACACCGCAGCGACCGAGGGCGCGGTACATGTGGTTGGCGATCTTCTCGTCCTTCTCGCGACCCACGCGGGCCTTGAGTGACGACACGCTCTCACCGCAGCCGATGTACTCGAGGGTGACGGCCACGTTCGCGCGCAGCACATCGTCCTTGTGCTTGAGCAGGCTGTCCATGGCGCGCGCCGCGTCGTCCAACTCGGGGATGCCAAGCGCGCGCACCACGTCGATCAGATGGGGGACGTGGTCCTTGTCTTCCTGGAACTCGGCGAGCAGCGCGATGACGGGCGTGGTGCAGTCGCCCTCCTTGTCGTTGGACACGAGCGAACTCAGTGCGCTCCGGCGCTTGGCCTCGTCGCCGTCGCGCACGATGCCGAGCAGCTTCTCGATCCACGCCTTGCGTGCGGCCTCGTCGCCGGGAGCGGCCGGATCGCCGGCACCGTCACCGGCGCCTGCGTCGGGGTCGCCCTCGGCGGGGGGCGTGGTCTCGGGCGTTCCGGCGTCGAGGCCGTAGGCGCCCAGCGCCTTGTCCATCATGGCGAGGAGCTGCTTGACGGCCTCGGCACCCTTGCCGTACGGCCAGTACTCACGCCGGGCGAGGAAGGTGTCACCCTGCTTGTGCGTGGGGCTTGCGAAGATGTGCTGCGGCGAGACGAACGTACCCGAGAGTCCGAAGCGCGCGCGCAGCTCGCCGTAGTCCGCGGAGGAGCCCTCGGAAGTGAGGAAGATGCACACGAACCGACGCGACTTCGTGACGATGCGGGGGTCGCGGTAGACAACCTCGCGCAGGCCCTTGGCCGCCGGCTCCTCGCGGCCGCCGTCGACGCGCCGTGAGTTGATGCAGATCATGACCGGCACCTTCTTCTCGGCGGCCTTCTCGAAGGCCTTGGCGACGTCGTTCACCCAGGTGATCGTGTCGCCCGGCTGGGCAGGCGCGGGCTCGTCCCCCTCCTTGGCGAGCACGTGTTCGGGTGCCAGCGCCAAGGCGGTCAGCAAGAGCAAGACGATCAGACCGGCGACGTGGCGCTGCATGCGAGTCCTCCGAGGCGAGACGGCCCTGAGGATAAGACGCCGCCGCGCCTCGCGGGGTTCACACTCGTCGGTTCTGGGGGATTCGCCCCGGATCGGCTGGTAACGCGGATTCCAATGGGGCGGCCGCTACCCGAGGAGCTCGGTGAGGACCTCGTTCACCTGCTTCGGGTCCCCCTGGCCCTTCAGCTCCTTCATGGCCTCGCCGAAGATGCGCCCGCGAGCCTTGGCGTTCCCCCCGCGGAAGTCCTCCACGGCCTGCGCATGGCGCTCCATGGCCGCGCGCACAGCGGCCTCGACGGCGCCACGGTCGGAGACCTGGGCGAGCCCGCGGGCCTCGACGATCGCCGCGGGCGAGCCCCCGGAGACGACCAACTCGCGGAACAGCTCCTTCGCCGTGCGGGCGTTGATCGTCCCGGCCGTGACCAGGTCGACGAGCTCGCCGAGTTCCTCCGGCTGGAGGGCCACGTCCTCGAGGCTCGCCTTCTGCTCGTTGAGATGGCGCATCAGCTCGCCTTGGACCCAGTTGGCGACGAGCTTCGCGTCACGTGCGCCGGTGGGCCCGGCCAGGGCCCGCTCGAACCAGGCGGAGATCGCCGGGCCGGCCGTGAGGATCTCGGTGTCGTAGGCGGAGAGTCCGAGCGTGTCGCGGTAGCGCGTGCGGCGTGCGCGCGGCAACTCGGGCAGGTCGGCGCGCTCCGCCTCGACGTAGCGGCGTTCGATGTGCAGCGGCGGCAGGTCGGGCTCGGGGAAGTAGCGGTAATCGTCGGCCGACTCCTTGAAGCGCTGGTGGACGGTCGTGCCGTTCACGTCGTCCCATCCGCGCGTCGAGCGCGGCGTGTTCCCCATGACGCGGCCGTGCTCGTGGTACTCCCGCGTCTGGCGCTCGACCTCGCACTCGATGGCGCGACCCATGTTGCGCACGGAGTTGATGTTCTTCACTTCGACGATCGCGGTCTTGTCGCCGTTGGCGAAGATCACGTTCACGTTCGGTTCGCAGCGCAGGTTGCCTTCCTGCATGTTGCCGTCCGAGGTGCCGAGGAACGAGACGATCTCGCGCAGCGCGTTCAGGTAGCGCTCGGCCTCGCCGGCCGAGGTCATGTCGGGCTCACTCACGATCTCGAGGAGCGGCGCGCCGGCGCGGTTGAGGTCGACGCGAGACTTGTTGCCACCTTCATCGTGGGTGGACTTGCCCGTGTCCTCTTCCAGGTGGGCGCGGCGGATGCGCACCCGCTTGGGGTTGCCCTCGTCGTCGTCGATCTCGATGCCGCCGTCGAAGCACAGCGGCTGGTCGAACTGGCTGATCTGGTAGCCCTTGGGCAGGTCGGGGTAGAAGTAGTTCTTGCGGTCCCACTTCGTGACTTCGGCGATCTCGCACCCCAGAGCGAGTCCCGTGCGGATCGCGAGACGCACGGCCTCGCGGTTGAGCACGGGCAGCGCGCCGGGCAGACCCATCACGACCGGATCGATCAGCGTGTTCGGGTCGGCGCCGTAGTGGTAGGCGCTGGGGGAGAAGCACTTCGTGGTCGTCTTGAGCTGGAGGTGGACCTCCACGCCGACGAGTACGCGCGGGGCATCGCTCATCACTCGGCTCCCTTCACGCTGGGTGCCACATAGCCGTGGCCGCTGGCTTCGGCGATCCGCTCGGCGACGTCGAGGAGTTGGCCCTCGCTGCCGGGGCGACCCCAGAGCTGCAAGCCGAGGGGCAGGCCGTCCGTCGTCATGCCGCAGGGGATCGAGATCGCCGGGATCCCGGCGAGGTTGGCCGCGACGGTGAGGATGTCGCACAGGTACATCGCCAGGGGATCGTCGGCCTTCTCGCCCACGCCGAAGGCGGCGGTGGGGGTCGTGGCCGACAGCAGCACGTCGCACTGCTCGAACGCCGCGTCGAACTGCTCGCGCAGGCGCGTGCGCGCGGCCATGGCCTTCTTGTAGTAGGCGTCGGCGTAGCCGGAGGACAGCGCAAAGGTGCCGATGAGGATGCGGCGCTTGACTTCGTCGCCGAAGCCCTCGTCACGCGTGCGCGCGTACAGGGCTTGCAGGCTGTCGACGTCTTCCGCGCGGCGTCCGTAGCGCACGCCGTCGTAGCGCGCAAGGTTCGAGGAGGCCTCGGCGGGCGCGACGATGTAGTAGACCGGGATCGATGACGTGACGAGCGGCAGGGAGATCGCGACGGAAGAGGCACCGGCCGCGTCGAGGGTCGCACGTACCCCGTTCACGGCGGCCTGGGCCTGCTCACCCCCCGGCACGCCGTCCAAGCCGAACTCGGTGACCGTGCCGTAGCGCAGGCCGTCGAGGCGCGTGCTCTCGTCCGGTTCGAGGGCGGGCATCGGGCGCGTCGTGGCGTCGAGCGGATCCGTGCCTGCGATCGCCTGCAGGAGGGCGCGGGCGTCGGCCGCGCTGCGGGCCATGGGGCCGACCTGATCCAGGCTGCTGGCGAAGGCGACGAGGCCGCTGCGCGAGACGCGGCCGTAGGTGGGCTTGAGGCCGACGATGCCGCAGAGGGCGGCGGGCTGGCGGATTGAGCCGCCTGTATCGCTGCCGAGCGCGAGCGGCGCCATGCCCGCGGCGACGGCCGCGGCGCTGCCGCCCGATGAGCCGCCGGGCACGCGCGCGGGATCGTACGGATTGCGCGACGGCCCGAAGGCGGAGTTCTCCGTCGAGGAGCCCATGGCGAACTCGTCGAGGTTGGTCTTGCCGACGACGCACGCGCCGGCGCCGATTGCGCGTTCGACGCTCGTGGCCCACGTGGGGGGGCTGTAGCCCTCGAGGATCTTCGAGGCGCATGTCATCGGCGCCCCGGGGACGGCGAGGTTGTCCTTCACCGCCAGCGGCACGCCGGCGAGCGGGCCCGGGTCTTCGCCTGCTTGGACCTTGGCGTCGACCGCCGCGGCTTGGGCCAGGCCGAGTTCGCCCGTGACGCAGAGGAAGGCGTTCAGGCCGGGGTCGAGCAGCTCGATGCGCAGCAGCGCGGTCTGGACGAGTTCGACGGCCGTGAGGGCGTCGTCCTTGTCACGCACGCGCGCGGCCATCGCGGCGACGGGCAGGTCGAGCGGGTGATCTGCGCCGAACGGGGTGAAGGCTCCGAGCATGCCTAGCCCTCTCCGTCTTCGACGTCACCGAGGAAGCGGGGCACGACGAGGAAGGCCCCGTCGTGCTGGGGGGCGTTGCGCAGCACGGCGCGCGGGTCGAGCGTCGGGCCGGCCTCGTCGCGGCGGAGATCGTCCATGGCGATGGGGGACTGGGTGGCAGGGTCGGCGTCGCCGACGTCGAGGCCCTGGACCTGGTCCACGTGGGCGAAGATGCGGCTGAGCTGGGGCGCGATGCCGGCCACCTCCGCATCGGTCAGCTCGAGACGGGCAAGTTGGGCGACGTGGCGAACCAGCGTCTCGTCGATGTCCATGGCGGGTTCCTCCGGCGAGTCCGCAGAAACTACCCGCACGGCGCCCGCGGGGAGGCCATGTTCCGCGGGCCGCTGCCAAAGCGGGGGCCAGGGAGTGTCGAACGCCGCGTGGCCGCTCAGGCCGCGCCGAGTGCGCGAGCCGGCTGGGATCCGCCCACGAGTGGCCTAGCTCTCCGGCGTGGCCAGATCGTCCGCGGCGAGCGCGGCAGCCCACTGCGTGCCCCCGTGACCGTACTTCGTGAGTGTCGCGCGAAACTCCGCGAGGGGGACGTCGAGCGGGTGGACCCGGTCAGCTTCCAGGACGTAGAGGCTGCCCGTCTCGGCGGCAGGCAGCTGCGGGACGAAGACGCTGGTCAGGGATCCCTCGGACGCGCCGTAGATCACACACGGTTGCCAGCCTCCCTGGATGTGGGCGAGGCCCGCGTGACCCGGCGAGGCGGCGCGCGCGGCGGCTTCTTCCGCGGCCTCTTCGCGGCTGGCCTGCTTCTTCATGACGGAGCTGCGCGTGCTGAAGACACGCTTCTCCCACGCCAGGATGCGCTGGCCGAGTTCGGTGAGCGTCATGATCCTGCCGACCACCCAGGCGCACAGCAGCAGCGCGAGCAGGATGATCACCGTGACCGTCGTACCACCGAGTTCATCCACTCGCGGCTCGATCGCGACGAGGGCCTTGTGGACGACCTTGCGTAGCTGGTCCACGGCGTTGCCCGCGACCACGAGCGGCACGACGACGACTCCGAGGCCGATCATGACGATGCGTACCTGCTGTCGCAGGCTCTCGATCCACGGGTGCTTGCGCGCTGCGTCGTCGTTCACGGGATCACCTCCTCGAATGGGCACTGAAGCCTAGTCGCACCCCCTCGGAGGCGCGAGCCGCAAGGTGTCCTCGAGCGTTGGATCGAGGGGCGCGGTGCTTGCGCGACACCACGAGGTCGTGGCGTGGGGCGCCTCGCCCCCCGGTGTGCCTCGCTAGCCGCCCACCCCGCCGAAGCGCACACCCGCGAGAGCAGCCATCTGCGGATGGAAGGTCGTGAGATCGTCCGCCGTGAACTCCGAGAGCGCGGTGTGCCCGCACGCGCGCGCCAGCACCTCCATCAACTCGACGGACGACGTGAAGAAGCGCGCCAGACGCTCGGCCCCTTGCTGCACCGGCAGTCGATCCCGCAAGTGCTGCTTCTGCGTCGCGATCCCCACGGGGCAGTTGTTCGTGTGGCAGGCGCGCATGCCCAAGCAGCCGATCGCCTGCAGGGCGGCGTTGGAGACCGCCACGCCGTCGGCGCCCAGGGCCAGGGCCTTGGCGAAGTCGGCGGGGGTCCTGAGCCCGCCGGTTGCGATCAAGGTCACCTGGTGGGCGTCGCACGCGTCCAGGTGCCTGCGCGCGCGGGCGATCGCGGGAATGGTCGGGACGCTGATGTTGTCGCGGAAGATCAGGGGCGCCGCCCCCGTACCGCCGCCACGGCCATCGAGGATGATGTAGTCCACGCCGATGCGCAGGGCGGCATCGATGTCCTTCTCGATGTGCTGCGCCGAGAGCTTGTAGCCGATGGGGATGCCTCCCGTACGCTTCCGGACCTCATCCGCGAACCCGTGATAGTCGTCTTCGTGCTCCCAGTCCGGGAAGCGCGGCGGCGAGATGGCCGGCGTACCGGGCTCGAGTTCGCGCACCTCGGCGATCTTGCCCTGGACCTTCTCGCCGGGCAGGTGGCCTCCGGTGCCGGTCTTCGCCCCTTGCCCGCCCTTGAAGTGGAACGCCTGGACCTTGTCCAGCTTGTCCCAGCTGAAGCCGAAGCGGCCGGAAGCGAGCTCGTAGAAGTAGCGGCTGTTCTCCGCCTGCTCCTCGGGGAGCATGCCGCCTTCGCCCGAGCAGATGCCCGTGCCGGCCAGTTCGGCGCCCCGCGACAGGGCCACCTTGGCTTCCTCGGAGAGCGCGCCGAAGCTCATGTCCGAGACGAACAAGGGAATCGCCAACCGCAGCGGCTTGGCGGCCCCGGGCCCGATCACCAGTTCCGTGGCGACCTTGACGTCGTCCAGCTGCGGCAGCCGCGCCAGCTGGGCCGTCACGAACTGCAGATCGTCCCAGCTCGGCAACTCTCGTCGCGAGACCCCCATGGCTCCCGTCGGACCATGGTGTCCGACCTTGGACAAACCGTCCGCGGCGAGCTTCCGGATGAGCTTCACGTGCGGCTCGTCTGGTGTGCCCGTCGGATCCTGGAAACTCCCCTGGTAGGCGTTGCGGTTGTACGGCTGGGGATGGTCGCGCTCGAACGCGGCCACCTCCTCGGGGTCCACGAACACGCCGCCCTCCTCGACCCAGGCCTTGAAGGTCGGCAGCGCTTCCTTGTTGTCGTACGCGCTCACACCCGTTCGGAACCGGAAGTCCCAGCCGTGCACGCCACAGATGACGTCTTCGCCCTGGATGTGACCGTCGGCAAGTCGTGCGCCTCGATGCAGGCAGCGTCCGTAGAGGCAGAAGACCTCATCGGCTGCGCGTACAAGGATGAGGTCCGTGTTCCCCACGAGCACGCCATGGGGCTCGCGTTCCGCCAGCGCACGCCACTCCGCGACGCGCAGGCCGGTCGTTCCATTCGCCATGCGTAGGCCCCTCATCGCTCCCGGTCGAGGAGCGGAGTGCGGACGATCGCAGGGATTGCCCGCGTGCGCAACGGCGGGGCTTCGGCGTGAGGGCCACGCCTCCTCGCTCACCGCCAGCGTTCGCGACCTCTGGATGATCCGCGCAGCCTGATTCCGATGCGTCGAGTCGGGTCCGGGGGCAGGCCGGCAGGGTGTGTGCCACGCGCGCCGTTCCGGCCCCGAGGCTAGCGGCCCCCGGGCCCGCCCGTCTCCTGGAAGAACCGCCAGATGCGCCGGCTCAACCAGCCGTTCGCCTCTTGCGGCCACGTGTGGCCCTTGCCCTCGATCCACCTGACGCCGACCTGGCTGCCGCCTGCGGGGCAGCGCCACGAGCGTTCGAGCACGCCCAGGGGTGCCGCCGCGGTGGGGCGGGTGTCGGTTGCGGGCAGTGCACACCCTGCCTGCACGGCCCACGCCTGCGCGCCCGAGAAGGCGCCGTACCCACTGCGGCCAGCTCCGGAGACCACCCGGTCCGCGCTGCCGTGGACATGCAGGAGCGACGTGCGCGAACCGGCCGGCAGCATGTCGTGGCTCATGAGACCCGCGACGGGAGCAATCGAGGCGAAGGTGCCCGGCAGGTCGTGCGCCACGCGGTAGCTCATGAAGCCGCCGTTGCTGAACCCCGTGGCATGGATGCGCGTGCGATCGAGGCCGATGGTCTTGTCGAGGTCGTCCACGATCGCACGCACGAAGCTCACGTCCGTCGAGTGCGCACGCGTGTCGAAGCGCGCCCCGAGGCCCTGCGGGTAGGCCACGGCGTAGCCGTCGCGTCGGGCGAGGGCGTCGA
>JARGNS010000071.1 GCA_029213105.1 Planctomycetota bacterium | reverse complement strand
ACGGTGGGGTGAAGGGCAAGCGCTAGGGCGGCAAGCCCCCCAGGCAGGCGGGCCCCGCAGCGCGCCGCGCCCTCGACGCACCTCCCCCGCCGCGGAGGCTCCCGCACGGGACGCGGTCAGGGAACCACCCGCCGCCCAGCGCCCACCGCCCAGCGCCCGCCGCAGGGACGGCACGGGCTGCTGCGTGGTGGCCCCGTGTCGCCCCGCATCCCGCCGCGGGACCCGAGTCCAAAACGAAACACGGGCCGGAACCTCTCGGCTCCGGCCCGTTGATTCGTCCCCGCCGCCATGCGGCGGCGGGTGATGCCGCCTCGCGGCGGAGGGTGATGCCTCCGGTCTAGCGACCCGAGTACAGCACGTTGTAGCGACGGCCCGGGCCGAATCGCAGCGGCGTCTCCGGGCCCGTGCCCGGGTTGATCTTCAACTCGACGAGTTCCTTGAGGTTCTCGTTGCTCGCCCCCGCCTTGAAGGCGTAGTAGAGCTTCGAGCCGCCCGAGTCGAACGTCATGGCCTCACCGCCTCGACCGTTGGACGCTTCCGCAATGAAGGCCTTGTTCGAGTCCGTGTTGTCCATGTCCGGGTTCGGAGCACCCGTGTTCGGATCGAACCCGACGTGCGTGATCACGCCGATCTTGTCCTGGTTGGCGTAGCGCGTGCTGCTGGTGGTCTGGTAGCCGTACGCGATCTTGCTGCCGTCGTTGCTGACCACGAAGTACTGGCCCGAACGGCTCGAGGTGTCGCCACCCAGACCGCCGTGCGACAGACGCGACACCGGACCACCCACATCGGCGTTGAAGCCTTCCATGTGGAAGCCGCGGTAGCCGTAGTCACCCCAGTAGGTCGCAATGGTCGGACCCGAGGAGAACTGGCTCGTGCTGCGCGTCGGGCCGCTCGACATGTAGTGCGACATGAAGTACACGTTGCCCGTGTCCTTGTGCATCGTCTGCATGCCGCCACCGTGCGTGTGGTGCGGGTTGTAGTAGGCGTTCTCGAGCGCGTAGTGCGGCGCGTAGTAGTAGCCCGGCAGGAAGCCGCGACGGTTCGGGAAGTTCCCCGTCTTGAAGCCGCGTCCCTTCTGGTGCCCACTGGCCGTCGAACCCGCCGTCAGATCCTCGACGTTGACGCCGAGGAGCGTCAGCTGGGTCTGATCCGAAGCACTGTTCGGGTGGTAGTTGACGACGTAGAAGTAGTCGCGGCTCTTGGAGATGAACCCACCGAACGGCTTGATCGTGCCCAGGTTGGTCGTGTACGACGGCGTCGCCGGCTGGAACTTGGCGCTCGACGAGTAGGTCGGGAACGAACCGATGCCGCCCGCGGTGGTCGGCATGACGCCGCGCACCTGGTTGGCCACGTTCAGGTTGAACGCGTAGTACGTGCCGAGGAAGTGCGTGGCACTCGCCGGCGCACCGTAGGAGCTGTTGCTCGACCCATCCGTGCTCGTCGCATTCAGCGAGCTGGCGCCGCCCCAGAAGATGACCCCCTGGTTGTCCTTCGTGAAGACGATGGAGCCGAAGCGCCACTTGATCGAGCCACCGAAGATGTCCTTGGTGACCTCGGTCTCCGTCGCGCTGGTGAAGGGATCCGCGGGGTCCATACCGGTGCCCTCGACCACGATCAGGTCCTCACGCTCGTTGTTCCAGTTGGTCGTGCTGCTGGTCGAGGAGACCGAGCCGACGCGGTTGTACGTGTAGGCGATGGCCGACCCGTCGTCCGCGATCTCGAACGCCGTCGTGGGGCCACTGAACTTGCCCCAGTGCTGGTACGAGGACGGTCCGCGACGCAACCCGTAGCCGCGCGACGCGCCGTTGGGCGAGTGGCGAGCGACCGTGGACGCCTGGCGGAAATCGCCGCTGTTGCTGGCGACCCATGCGTGATGGAGCATCACATCCGTACCCGACGTGCTGCCCGCACGGGCACCCGCGAGGAGTGCACAGTGCTGGCCGTCGGCACTTACGCGGAACGGTACCGGCGCCGTGGCGTTCTCCAGCATGTTCCAGCCGTCGTACAGGTACGCGTCCTGGTCGATCCGCTGCACGATGCCGAAGGTGCCCGTGGAGAGGAAGGTGCTGAACGACTGCGCGGGGTTGTCGTACTGGTGGAACGCCGTCTGCATCGGCGTACCGCTCGTCTGCGTCCAGTTCGCACCGACACCCGAGGCCAATGCCGCGGAGACGGCCGTGAGGCCACCCGACGGCAGGAGCCCACCACTCGTGTTGCGGTACTGGTAGCTCTGGATGTAGTGATCGCGCCACGAGGAGTACGTGCTCGAGTAGTTGCCGGTGAGGAAGTAGATCGACTGGTCCGTCATGACGACGGAGGTCGAGAACATGTACGTGCCCTCGGCGGCCGGATCGATGATCTGGTAGGTCTCACCGCTGGAGAACTTCTCGCCCGTGAGCGAGATCAGGACCAGCGCGCCATTGGTGCGCTGGATCATCGTGTTGAACGACGTGGTCGACGTCCGGAGGATCTTGACCACGGCATAGCGCCCGTCGGGACTGACGGACATCGGCACCATGTTCAGGTTGCTGTCGTCAGCATCCGCCGAAACCATGCCATCACCGAACTTCCAGAAGCCGCCGGTGCCCTTCTGGATGGCGAAGGGCACGTAGACCTCCGACGAGCTGCGGATGATGAACAGCCCAAAGCGGTTGGCACTGTTGAACGCGTACATCTTGCCGCCGTCGGCGAAGACGCCCGTCGCCGGGCTGTGCACGATGGTGGGCGTGTCCGGCAGGTCGGCCGCGCTGACGCTGGCCTGCCAGCCGCCGCCGGAGTTGTACCAACCGTTGGGCTGGTAGTAGGGACGACCGCTGTTCTTGTCGACACCGGCGTGCACGCGGGCTGCCTTGGGGTTCATGTTCCCCTGGTCATCCCACCAGCCGCCGGGGTTGACGGACATGCGCAGCAGGTCGATCGTGGTGTCGCCCGGGCTGACACCCGAGATGAGCTCGCCGAGATCGGCAACACCGGCGATGCCCGGGACCGTGTGGCCCGTGGTCATGTCCGCATTGGCGAGATCGGAGACCGAGCCCGAACCACCCAGGACCTGGAACTTGCGGATCTTCATGAGGCGATCGTGCAGGTTCGTGTCGGGGCTGTTCGTGGTGCTCGTGCCGGTGAACGACTGCGTGCTCTCGGTGATGATCACCAGGTCGGGGCCGACACTGATGTCGAAGTCACGCGTGAGCGTCGTGCTGGCATCGCGGACCGACTCGGGCAGCTGCTCGTCCTGGACCGTGAAACGGACCGGACGGGCGGCGCTGCGCTCGAGCAGGGCGGCATTGCCCGTACCGAAGACGCCATTGCCCAGGGCCGGATAGAGATCCATCTCGGGCAGCGGGGTGATCGGGTCGTAGGTCCAGTTGTATTCGCCATCCGCCTCGGTGAGGTCGAGGAAGCGCTGGGCCTCGTGCGGCGAGTCCACGTAGCCGTCCTGCGGGACGCCACCCTGACCGAGGAGCTTCAGGCCCGGGGCCGGGTGTCCCGTGCCCGCGTCGGGGTTGTAGATGACCGTGACCTCGGCCTCGGCCAAGGTGCCACAGGTCGTGGCGGGCACGAGCGGCGGGATCGCACCCGGGGCGGAGAACGCGCCCTCGAGGGTGAAGTTCGGGGTCATCTCGAACGCCGGGTTGACGCCCACGGGCGGCTCCGACGGGTCGATCGTGTGGGAGAGGGCCTTGAAGCCGTGCTGGCCGCGCTCGTTCGGCACCAGCGTGCTGTAGGCGTGCACGTACATCGTGAACGTGCCGCGGCGGCGCGGGGTACCGAAGAAGGAGCCGGCGCCAGCGCCACTCTCACGGAAGTAGAGGCCCTCGCTGGGCATCGGGCCGTAGTTGGGGCCGTCAGCGGTCGTGGCCGGGTAGTCGATGCGACCGGCGCCGCCAGCGACGAGGCGCGCGTTGTCGATCGCGGGACCGACCGGAGCGAGCTGGAACGGCAGCGCGGGGTTGACGTAGCCCAGGATCACCGGGGTGAAGCCCGGCGGGTAGTCGATGTTGTCGTTGACGTTGTCCGTCGTGTCCGGATCGCCATCGTCATCCGGCGCGTTGTCGGTCAGCTCGTATGCGAACGGCGGCACGCCGTCGACGATCTGGATCGCGTCGCTGTAGCTCGTGCCGGCCTTGCCGTCCACCAGGCTCGTGTTGGAGACGATGATCGGCGGCGTATCGATCTTCCACTGCAGCTTGCGCGTGGCCTTCTGGCCGACGGCATCCGTGACCTCGAAGGTCAGGCGGAAGGGGACACCACCGGGGAGCACCTGCGAGGGCGTCCCGACGATGCTGCAGGACTGCGGTGCCATGCCGACACCGAGAGGCAGGTTGCCGTCGTCGGGGTCGTTCGGGTCGTCGATGACGGCGCAGGTGTAGGGGCCCTGGCCGCCCGCGGGAATCAGGTTGTAGGCCACGAACGAGCTGAAGACCACGGTCTCGAGCGCGTCGATGTCGCCGTACTTCTGGGGATCGTCGTAGTCGGCGTTCAGGACGACGCGCGGGTCCGCGTCGACGATCTTGACCGGACCCTGCTGGATGTCCCAGGTGTAGGACTGCGTGACCGTATAGAACGGCGTGCACTCCGGACTGGTGTCCGTGATCTTGATCGTGAAGTTGTAGATGCCGTCTTCGAGGACCCAGCCCTGGAGCTTGGTGACCGTGCCCTCGAGCGTACCGACGCCACGCGGAAGCGTGCCGGCGATGACCTCGACCACGTACGGGCCGTTGCAGCCACCGGTGATCGGGATGTCGAAGTCGACGTACTCGCCCGACATCACATCGGGGAGCGAACTCGAATCGATGATCAGCGGGTTGTCGGGTACACGGAACCCGTTACCACCACCGCCGCAACCGACGAGGAACGCGAGCGCCGTGACGGCGAGCATCGCTACGAAAATCTTGGAACTGCGCATGGGCACTCCTGAAGGGCCTCTGACCTACCGCGCGGAAATCCTACCCGGTCGGACCCGTGACCGTAAGCCCTCGCAACGACGCCTTGCATTCGCCGGTTGGGCTGAACGGCTGAGCCGAAGCTCAGATCCTTGATTCCCCCCCCTCGCGCCAGCCCTCGGCCGGCGGGGAGTCGGAACCCGGAGCCTCCAAACGCAAGCGGGGGTCCGTGGACCCAGGCCCAGAGACCCAAACCTAACCTGTTTGCGCCAAAGGGGTTAGCGAATCGAAGATTCGCCAGCCGGTGTGTCCGGCCGCACGCCGTGCGAAAGCGCACGGCGGTTTCGCGCAGCAGAATCGCACACCCGCCTCCGGAACCGGGGATCCCCGCCTCTCGGCCCCTCCCGGGACCCAGGGCCCGGCGTCCGGGTCGATTCGGGCCCCCCAGGCGTCGGGCCCGGCCGGGGATGCCCCGGCGCTAGGGCCTGCGCTCGGGGCGGATGAGCAGGAAGGTGTCCCGCTGCTCGACCACGTAGCCACGCGCGCGGAGCCAATCCAGGGTCGCCGGCACGTCGATCTGGGCCGGCGGAGCCTCGTCGAGCAGCCGCAGGGCCTTGAAGCGCTCCAGGCTGCCGGCGCTGATGAAGCGCAGGGGCATGCGGCGACCACTGCCGGCGCGCACCGCCGTGAGCCAGCCCGCGCCCGTCAACCCGTCGGCCCCCGCATCGAAGCGCAGGATCGTCTCCATCGCCTCGCCGAAGTCCAGGGGCGGGAGAGGCGCGCCGGCATCCTCGCCCCAGACGGCCACGAGGGGGGCCGCCGCGACGCCCCGCATGGCGTCCGGGCCGGGGGCATCGGGGTCGAGGCTGTCGTCGAAGGCGGGGTACTCGCGGGCCTCGCGCCCGTCGTCGCGCCCACTCGCGAGGAACCACAGCCCCGCCCCGGCGACCACGACGAGCAGGAGGAGGACGAGGGTGCGCATGCGCGCCACCCTACCCGCGGTCCGAGGCTGAGGGCAGCCCCCACAGCCGTGGGCATGGAAGCGCCCGCTGCGCGGTACGCAGCGGGCGGAGGCTTCCCGTCGGGGCTGGGGGTTCTGGCGGTGCGTCGGCGCGCTGCGCCCTAGCGGCCGGCGAGGGCCGTCAGGGACGCGGCGGCGTCATGCGCCCAGTTGTAGAAGGGCGGCATCCAGACGCCCATCAGCACCATGGCGACCATGCCGCCGTACAGCACGACCTTCGTCGACATGGGAATGCGGAAGTCGTCGCCCTTCGGCGCGCCCTCGGGCGGCGCCTCGAAGTACATCGACTTGATCCACAGCAGATAGAAGTAGAGCGAGCCGACCACGGCCGCCGCGCCGATGAACGCCAGGACGAACAGTCCCTTGTCGACGGTCGCGCGCAGGATGAGGAACTTCCCGAAGAAGCCCGACATCGGAGGCACACCGGCGAGCGACAGCAGGCTCAGGCACATGGCCACGGCCAGCAGCGGCGAGCGGCTCCAGAGGCCCTCGTAGGCCCGCGCGCTGTCCCCACCGCCCGGCACCTTGGCCGAGGCGTTGCCGACGACGATGATCACGCCGAACGCGACCACGCTCGTGACGAAGTACGCCATGATGTAGTAGAGCAGTGCTTCGCCGCCGTACTGGGCCCCATTCGCGTCCTGTCCGCCCTCGGCCACGATCGCAGCGAGACCCATGAGCAGGTAGCCCGCGTGGCCGATCGACGAGTAGGCGAGCATGCGCTTGATGCCGCGCTGGGCCATGGCCGCCAGCACGCCGAAGAGCAGCGTCACCACGGCCAGTGCGCCCAGGACGAGCACCCACTGCTGGGCGAGCGGGTTGTGCAACGCCGCGTCGAGGCCCAGGGGCCGGATGAACACGGCCTGGGCGATGCGCAGCAGCAGGATCACGCCTGCCGACTTCGACGCCGTGATCAGGAACGCCGTTACGGGACTCGGCGCGCCCTGGTAGACGTCCGGAATCCAGACGTGGAAGGGCACGCCACCGACCTTGAAGAACAGGCCACTGAGCAGCAGGGCCATGCCGAGCAGGAAGAGGCCGGGCATGCTCTCGCCCGCGGCGACGGCGCCCCACACCTTCTGTCCCATCAGCTCGAGGGACATGGTCCCGGTCCAGCCGTACATCAGGCCGATGCCCAGCAGGAGGATGGCCGTCGAAACCGCACCCACGACCAGGTACTTCAGGCCGGCCTCCGTCGAGCGGAGATCGTTGCGGCGGAAGGCCGCCAGCACGTAGGCCATGATCGTGACGAGCTCGAGGCAGACGAAGAGCGACAGCAGGTCACTCACGCCCGAGACGAGCATCACGCCCACGAGGCTGAAGAGCAGGATCGCGTAGAACTCGCCGTGGCCGCGGTCCAGGCGCCGCGTGAAGGCCATGGAGATGAGCACCAGCAACGCGCCGCCGCCGGTGATCAGCGCGCGGCAGAACACCGCGAAGCTGTCCATGCGCAGTCCGGAGATGACCGCACCGTTCGCGTCCTTGACCTGGACGGCGAGCTCGGCGCTCGGGCCCATGGCGACGACGACGACGAAGGCGATGACCAAGCCGGCCAGCGACGTCCAGGCCGTGGCGGCCGCGCGGCGGCCAGCCGGGAGCAGCAGCTCCGGCAGGATCGCGCCGATGGCGGTGCCGATGACGATGAACTCGGGCAGGAGCAGATCGAGGTTGGGCGTCAGCCCCTCGGGCAGCGTCATACCGAGCGGAAGAACCTGTGCGAGCGGGAACATCAGCGCTCCTCCCCCTGCGTCTTGGCCTTGGGGGTCTCGAGAGAGTCCTCGGCACGCGGCATGGCGTCCACGGGCACGAGCAGCTTCACGGCCTTGTCGTTCTGGGCGCGTCCCGCCTGGATCCGATGGACCAGCGGCTTCGCGCCCTGCTCCACCACGTTCAGCATGCCCTGGGGCCAGAAGCCGAAGAGCAGCAGGACGGCGGTCAGCAGGATGAAGGGCGCGCGCTCACCGAACGTGCGCTGGTCCTTCAGGTCCTTCCAGCGCTCGTCCATCTCGCCGAACCACGCATCCTTGATGGCGCGCAGCAGGTAGACACCCGTGATCACGAGGCCCCAGACGGCGAGGACGGCCGGGATGATCAGCCAACCCGGCGCGTCGGGCGCCGAGCCGCTCTCCCAGGCACCGATGATCACCATCAGCTCGCTGGCGAAGTTGGCAAAGCCGGGCAGGCCGGCCGAGGCCATCGACGCGATGATGAACAGCGTGCCCGCGAAGGGCATCACCTTCATCAGGCCGCCGAGATCATCGAGCATGCGCGTGTGCGTCTGGTCGTAGAACCAGCCGATGAGCGCGAAGGTCAGGGCCGTCATGACGCCGTGGGCGAACATGAGGAAGACCGCGCCTTCGATGCCGATCATCGTCATGGATGCGATGCCGAGCAGCACGTAGCCCATGTGGCTCGACGACGAGTAGCCGATGATCAGCTTCATGTCGCGTTGCGAGATGGCGACGAGACCGCCATACACGATGTTCATGCAACAGATGAGGGCCAGGTAGGGCAGATACTCCGCCGCAGCCTGCGGGAAGTACGTGCATGCGAGGCGCAGGATGCCGAACGCGCCGAGCTTCATCAGCACGCCGGCGTGCAGCATGGAGACGGCGGCCGGCGCTGCCGCGTGACCAGCCGGACTCCACGAGTGCAGGGGCCACATCGGCACGAGCGCGGCGAAGCCCAGGAAGATGACCGGGAACCAGGTCATCTGGAACGACTTGCTGAACTCCCACTCCTCGAGCAGCACCATGTTGAAGGTGCCCGCATCGGCCCAGACCGCGATGAGGCCGACCAGTGCCATGACCGCGCCCGCGCTGAGCAGCAGCACGAGCTTCATCGTGGCGTAGTTCTGGTCGACCGTCTTGGTCGTACTCCCCCACACACCGATGAGCAGGAACATCGGGATGACGGCGAGTTCGTAGAAGAAGTAGTAGAAGAACAGATCAAGGGATACGAACACCCCGAAGACGCCGGTCACCAGCGCCAGCAGGCAGATGTAGTACTCCTTGACGCGCTTCTCCACGGTGTAGCTGACCATCACACCCGCGAAGATGATGAGGGCCGTGAGCAGCACCATGGCCAAGCCCATGCCGTCCACGCCGAGGCGGAAGGCAAGGCCCATGTCCTGGATCCAGTCGGCTTCGAAGCCGTACTTGTAGGAGTGGGCGGTGTCGCCGCCGTCCGCGTTGGCGGTCCAGGTGGCGGGGGCATCCCCGAAGCCGACGAACATGCCGATCGAGATGAGCAGCACCAGCCCCGTGGCGACCGTGGAGATCGCCCGGATGGCCTTCTTCGCTTCGGCGTCGACGAAGAAGAGGGCCACCGTGGCGGCGGCCGGCACCAACATGATGAGAAGCAGGGGATTCATGGACTACTTCCCTCCCGAGGCGCTGGCCATGCCGACCTGCAGGAGCACGAGGAGACCGACGATCGCAGCGCCCAGGACGAACGAGGTGACGTAGCCACCGAGTCGTCCGGCCTGCACGCGACGGACCTTGTCGCCGGTGACGCGCACCGACTGCGTGACGTTGTTGATGACGCCCTGGATGATCACCCAGCGCTCGACGAACCAAGCGCCCTTGGCGATGCCCTGCTGCACCGTGTTGACGAGCCAGAGGTACAGGTCGTCGATGTAGTAGAGGCGGTTCCAGAGGGTCCAGAGGCCGCCGAGCCGCTGCGGGAGCGGGTCCTGCCCCTCGGACGTGCGGTAGATCGCGCGCGCCGCGAGGAACCCGAGCCAGGCGATGACCGTGGAGCCGATGGCCAGGCTCCAGTGCATGACCGTGGTCTTGGCGGGGTTGTGCCAGTGATGCAGCCAGCGCTCGAACACGTTGCTGTTCTCGAGGAACGGGAACGTGCCGTCCGGGATGCCCACGAAGCCGATGAACAGGCTGAAGATCGCAAGGATCCACAGCGGCATCGTCATGACCTTCGGGCTCTCGTGGGCGGCGTGGTCGCCGCGGTACGAGCCGGCGAACGTCATGTACGTGGCGCGCCACATGTAGAAGGCCGTCATCGCGGCGACGACGATGCCGATCAGGAGCATGAAGCCGGAGCCCCAGACCATGTCGGTGTCCATCGTGGCGCCGAGGATCTCGTCCTTCGACCACCAGCCGGCGATCGGCGCGAGCGCCGTCAGGGCGACGGTGCCGATCATCCAGGTCTTGTAGGTGGAAGGCATGAGCGCCTTGAGGCCGCCCATCTTGCGCATGTCCTGCTCGTGGTGGCAGCCGTGGATCACGGAGCCGGCGCACATGAAGAGGAGCGCCTTGAAGAAGGCGTGCGTCGTCAGGTGGAACATGGCGGCCGTATAGGCACCGGCGCCGAGCGCCATCGTCATGTAGCCGAGCTGCGAGAGGGTCGAGTAGGCCAGCACCTTCTTGATGTCGCTCTGGGTGATCGCCATCGAAGCCGCGATGAGTGCGGTGATGCCGCCCAGCCAGCACATCAACGTGGGCGCCCAGGCCGCGTACTCGAAGAGGAACGAACAGCGGATGACCATGTAGATGCCGGCCGCGACCATCGTGGCCGCGTGCATCAGGGCCGACACGGGCGTCGGGCCTTCCATGGCGTCGGGCAGCCAGACGTGCAGCGGGAACTGCGCGCTCTTGCCCATCGCGCCGCAGAAGACGAGCGCGGCGGCCAACGCGGCGGCGACGACGCCGCCCTCGAAGAGGCCCTCGAAGCCGACCTTGCTGACGGCCTGCTCGATCACGGTGAAGTCGAAGGCGCTCAGGGCGCTCGCGTCGACGACGCCGGTCAGGCTGCCGACGGCCGCCCAGACCATGAGGATGCCGAGCAGGAAGCCGAAGTCACCCACGCGGTTGGTCATGAACGCCTTCTTGGCGGCCTGACCGGCGGAGTGCTTCTTCCAGTAGTACCCGATCAGCAGGTACGAGCTGGCGCCCACGAGCTCCCAGAAGATGAACGTCTGGAAGAAGTTGGGGGACAGCACGATGCCGAGCATCGAGAACACGAAGAGGGCGAACTTGCCGTAGAAGCGCCCCATGCTGGGGTCACCCTTCATGTACCCGAGGGCGTACACGAAGATCGCCAGGCCCACGCCCGTGACCACGAGGGTCATGGCGAGGGCGAGCGCATCGACCCGCGTGCCGAAGGCGATCGCAACCGTTCCGTCGACCGTGACCCACGGGACGATCATCTCGTAGACCGCACCCGGACTCGTAAACGAGGGGATGAAGTAGACGACGAGCGTCAGCACCAGGCCGAGCGCCACCGAGCCGATGGCCAGGCCCGCCGCGACGTTCGAGTGCTTCCGGATCGCCGGCACGCACGTGACGAGGAACGCCACGAGCAGCGGTGCGAAGAGGATGATCCACGCGGCCCAGGAGGCGAAGCCGGTGTCGATGACCGGTCCGTACTCCCCCCCCGCAGCGAGGATCGGGGTGGCTAGGAAGTCCATGGTCTAGGCCTCCCCCGCGGTGCCGACGGGCGCCGCAGACTGATCGGGATC
>JARGNS010000070.1:4236-11405 GCA_029213105.1 Planctomycetota bacterium | reverse complement strand
CAGGGACTCCCCCCCGTGCGGACCGTGCAGGGCACGCAGGACGCCCCGACGTTCTTCGAGCTGTTCACGGCGATCGCCTGGCTGGTGTTCGTGGAGGCCGGCTGCAGCGACGTGGTGCTCGAGACGGGCATGGGCGGACGCCTGGACTCGACGAACGTGTGCGTCCCTGCCGTCACCGTGATCACGCTGATCGAGCTCGAGCACACGCGCCTGCTCGGCGACACGCTGGCCAAGATCGCGGCGGAGAAGGCCGGCATCCTGAAGACCGGCGTCCCGACCGTCACGATCCCGCAGGACGAAGAGGCCCTCGAGGTCATCCGCACACGCGCCGGCGAGGTGGGCTCCACCCTCGTCCTCGCCGACGGCAACGTCCCGCAGGACGTGCGCTTGCCCGGCGTACACCACGCGGTGAACGCACGCGCGGCCTACGAGACCCTGCGTCTGCTCGGCGTCGACGCGGAGGTTGCGTGGCGCGGCATCGGCGCCACCGAGTTGCCGGGCATCCTCGAGGTCGTCGCGGAGCAGCCGCGCGTCGTCGTGGACGGGGCCCACACGCCGCGCTCCGCGGAAGCCACACGCGCCGCCGTCGCGACGCGCTGGCCGACGGAGCCCGTCGTCCTGCTCACCGCGATGCTCGACGAGAAGGACGTCGCCGGGGTGGTCGCCGCACTCGCCCACGACGTGACCCATGTGGTCATCACGCGCGTGGACTCCCCGCGCTGCATTCCCCCCGCCGATCTCGCCGGGCGCGTCGAGCCCGTCGTCACGGCGCCGATCCGCGTGGAGGCCGACCTCCTCGCCGCCCTGGCGCACGCGCGCGCCCTCGCCGGCCCCACGGGCCTGGTGCTCGTCGCCGGCAGCATCTACCTCGCCGGGGCCGTGCGTACCCTCGCCCGCGGCGGGCACGCGGGGGCGCTTGGCGACTAGCCGTCCTGCTCCTCGAACGACTCCAGGATCTTGAGGTAGCTGTCGAAGCGAAACGGCGCGAGGTCGCCCTCCAGAAGGGCCTCCTGCACCATGCACTCGGGCTCGTGGGTGTGGCTGCAGTCCGGGTAGCGGCACTCGGGCGCCAGGGCGGCGATGTCGCGGAAGAGCCACGGCAGGTCCCGCGCCGGGATGCCGAAGAGACCGAACTCGCGCACCCCCGCCGTGTCGATGACGGCCCCTCCGTCGACAAGCGGGATCCATACGGCCGCCGTCGTCGTATGGCGACCCCGGCCCGTGACCTTGTTCACGAGCCCCACGGCCAGGCCGAGGCCGGACTGCACGGCATTGAGCAGCGAGGACTTGCCGACGCCGCTGTGCCCCGCCACCACGCTCGTCTTGCCGGTGAGATGCTCCCGCAGGGTGTCGAGGCCCCGTCCGTCCACGGCCGAGGTGAACACCGTCCGGTAGCCCATGGCCTCGTCGAAGGCGACCTCGCCGAGATCCATCTTGTTGACCACGATCACCGCCTCGAGCTTGCTGAACTCGACGACGGCCAGCATGCGATCCACGAGGGCCGGGTTGAACGGCGGGTCGTCCAGGGCCGAGACGATCACGACCTGATCGACGTTGGCCGCCATGACGTGCTCGACCTTGCCGTGGCGCTTGGACGGCCTGGACAGCGTGCTGCGGCGCGGATGGACCGAGACGACCGCTCCGCGGTCCTCTTGGGTGTGGATGACCGTGACGCGGTCCCCCACGGCCACGGGGGACTTCTGGCTGCGACGGTCGCGCAGGTGGATGCGCCCGCGCACGCCGCACCAGAGTTCGTGCCCGTCCGCAGGCAAACCCTCGATCGGCTCGTCCAGGCGCACGAGGCACCCCTTGGCATCGAGCCGTACGACGATGGCTCCGCGTTCCTCTTCGCTCATCGTGCGTGCCTGAGGGCGGCGCAGGCGATGCCCGCGGCCACGGCGGCGTTCAGGGAGTCGACCCCGGGGGCGATCGGGATGCCGATGGCGCGGCTGGCAGCCGCACCGGCCTCCGGCCCGGGTCCGCGCCCCTCGGCACCGACGACGAAGACGAGGTCGTCCGGCACGTCGCCCAAGGCAAACACGTCATCGCCCCCGGCCTCGAGCACCCAGGTGGGCCGCGCACCGAGGGCCCCGACGATGGCCTCTGCACTGCCGCGTGCGAACGGCACCCGCAGGGCCAGCCCCGTCGAGGCACGCAGGGCCTTGAGACCGAGCGGATGCGCCGTGCCCTCGCCGATCAGCAGGCCCGTCGCACCGAACGCGAGCGCCACGCGCACGATCGCGCCCACGTTGCCCGGGTCCTGGACCCCGTCCAGCCACAGCAACATGCCGGGCAAGGCGGCGACCTCCTCGAGCGGACGCTCGGTGTCGCGCACGAGGGCCAGCACCCCCTGGGGCGTGACGGTCTTGCCGAGCCGCTCGAAGTCCTTGGCGCCCCCCTCGCCCACGGGCACATCGTGGTCGTAGGCCAGGTCACGCAGCTCGGGGTGAGTGAGCTTGTTCTCCTCCCCCCGCAGCCAGAGTTCGGCCACGACGCCGGAGGCGAAGGCGTCCTTGACGGCCCGCGGCCCCTCGAGAAGGAACAACGGTTCCCGGGATCGGCCGCGGGCGATCTCCTGCAATCGCTGACGCTGGGCGGTACTGAGAGTCACGCAAGGGCCTCCAGGGCCCGCCCGATATCGGCGGGAATGGGGCTCTCGACGACCAGCGTCGCGCCCGTGATGGGGTGTTCCAGCTTCAGGCGCTGGGCGTGCAGGCCCAGGCGCGCGAGCAGGATGTCGTCGTCTTCCAGGGCCACGTCCTGGCCGGCGAAGCTACGGCGCAAGGGCCGCACGTCGCCGTACAGATGATCGCACACGATGGGGTGGCCGATGTGCGCCAGATGCACGCGCAGCTGATGCGTGCGGCCCGTCAGCAGGTCCAGCTCGAGCCACGCATGGCGCGCAAAGCGCCGGGCCACGCGCCAGCGCGTCTTGGCCGGCTGCCCATCGGGCAACACCGCCTGGTGCATGCCGGTATCCGCATCCGGGTCGGGGCCCATGGGCGCGTCGATGAAGCCCTCGTCCTCTGCGGGGACGCCCTGTACGAGCGCGAAGTACGTCTTCTCGATGCGCCGCTCGATGAAGATCCGCATCACGAGCGCATCGACTTCGGCGTTCTTTACGCCAAGGACCACGCCGCTGGTGTCGCGATCCAGGCGGTGGGAGAGCCGCGGGACGACGTCCTTCTTGGGATCCGCGTCGCGGTAGCGGGCATGCAGCTTGTTGATGAGCGTGCCGTGGCGCGTTCGTCCGACCGGGTGCACGGCCATGCCGCTGGGCTTGTCGACCGCCAGGACCTCCGCGTCCTCGTAGAGGATCACGAGGTCGTCGCCGTCCTCGATATCGGGCGCCGTCGGATCGCGCGGCAGCTGGATCACCACGACGTCGCCGGTGCGCACCTTCGTCGAGGGCTTGCCCGTGCGCTCGTTCACGGAGACCTCCCCACGCTCGACCTTGCGTCGGTAGAACGTCCGGCTGTGCCAGGGGTAGTGCGCGCGCAGCAGGGCATCGAGGCGCACACCTTCCTCCTTGGCATCCACCGTGAACGTGAAGGCACGGATGGGCCGGGAAAGATCCTGATACTGGCGTGTCGCCCGCGGCATGCAGCGCATTGTGGGTGCGGCGGTGTCCGGAGCCAATCAACCGTCCATGGTCAAGAAGAGGCTGAGCCCGATGCTCCCGAAGATCACCGTGGGCATCCAGGTCAGGACCACCGGGTTCCAATCCCCGGCGCGCGCCATGCTGGCGGCCAGGAACTGCGCCCCGAAGTAGAGCCCTCCCAGCAGCCCGGAGCCCAGCATCCCGGGGATGGCGCTCTTGGAGCGCTGGGCCACCCGGAAGCTGAAGGGCAGCGAGAGCAGCAGCAGGACGAGCACCCCGAGCGGCAGGGTGTACATCTCGTGTTTGAGCACCGTGAAGTGCGGATTCTGGGGGTTGGCCTGCTCGAGGGCCTCGACCTGGGCCAGGGACAGGCCGGGACTCATGCGGGCCGTCAGCGCGATCTCGAGCAGCGCCGCCGAGCCGTCCAGGGGGGCGATGCTCCCGGCTTCGATCCGCTCTCGATCGCGCCCGGGTGCGCGGCGATTGGCCGGGATGCGCCGGCCGCCCCGCTCGGCGGTCCAGTGGGCGTCCTGCGCCTGCCAGGTGAGCTCGGGATACCAGTACTGGTCCACCGGACGCCCGGACTCGGGATCGTAGAACGTGATCATGGCCGCACGCATGCGCTGGGCGAACGGGTCGTACGACTCCATGGAGAGACGCCCGCCGCGCCGATCGTGGAAGTGCGGCACGTTCGTGATGCGCTCGGGCGTGCTGCGGCTGATGACGCGCCAGAGGTGCAGGTTGCGCCGGCTGAGCTGGGGCACGACCTCGTCCTGCATGGCGAAGATCCCCACCACGACGAGCATCGCCATGCCGAGGATGGGCCAGACCGTCCGGCGCATGGACACGCCGCTGGTCAACAGGCTGGTGACCTCGTTGTGGCGGGTCAGGCGCGCCAGGCAGAACGCGGCCGCGGCCGCCACGCCAAAGGGCATGAGCTTGACCCACAGGAACGGAAGCAGCGTGCCGTAGTACTCCGCCAGCACGAGCAGCGGATGGTGCCCGCCATCCTCGATGCGCCCCCAGTAGCGTGTGAGGCGCCGCACGCGCTCCGCCGAGTCGAGCACGACGATGATCACGGAGAAGAAGAACAGCACCGCGAGCAGCGACGAGATGAAGGCCCGCAGGATGTAGCGATCGTGACGGCGGAAGATCATCGGCGGAACGCCTTCGCAAGCAGGATCGCCGCAAGGACGAAGAGCAAGATGTTCGGCGCCCACATGGACAGCCAGATCGGCATCGGCAGGTTGCGTGCCATCGCGGGTCCCGCGATCTGCAGCGGGAAGAAGATCAGCACGGCGGGGCCGAAGCACAGCATGAAGTCGCGAATCCGACGGCCCGTCGGAGGCACCACGAGCATCATCCCGACCGCGAAGATCCCGAGGAAGAACGCCGCCGCGCCCAGCGCCAGCCGCCCGTGCAGGGCGATCTTCGACTCACGCACGCTGCCGCGCGCCACGCCGCCGCGCTCGACCGCGTAGAGCAGCTCGGGCACGGTCAGATTGCGGGGCCGGTAGAGGAAGCGCGCCGCGCCGAAGAACTGGTTGAAGAGCGTGCTCGCGCCGATGCTCTCCACGTGCCCCATCGCCACGGGGGCCTCGTCCGTGTAGTCCACGCTCGGATCCCCATCGAGGACGCGCATGATGTAGGAGTCGCGCGTGACCAACTCGAGGCCCTGGTCGCCGCCGCCCTCGCGCACACGTGCGAGGCGCAGGCGCTGCATGAACGCCTTCTCGGTCAGACGACCGTCGCCGCCGCGCTTGTCGATCTCCACGGAGACGAACTCATCGGCGTCCTCGTCGTAGTAGTCCCAGGAGAGGCGGCCGCTGCTGAAGGAGACGGAGCGATCCGCCCCCTTGAGCGACGCCAGGAAGCGCGGCAGGAACTCGCGCACGGTGGCACCGAGATCCCGGTCGGACTGCGGCACCCGCCAGCCGTTCCACCACATCCCCCCCACCGAGAGCAGCACGCCCGCGGCCAGGATCGGGGCGGCGAGCGTGCGCAGATGGACCCCGGAGCTCTGGATGGCCGTGACCTCGTGGTCGGCTACCCAGCGCCCCAGCACCAGGGCCGTGGCCGCCAGCCAGGCGAAGGGCACTGCATAGGCCAGGGACAGGGGCAGCAGCTTGGGCAGCATCGTCGTCAGGAGGGCCCCGCCGAGCGCACCGCCCCCATCGCGCATGAGCTGCAGGCTCACGCCGAGGAACACCGAACAGGTGATCACGAACGTGATGAGCACGAACAGGATCAGCAGCTCGATCAGTAGTGCGCGTTGGATGCGAAGCATCCGGGTCCTCCCAGGAGGCACACGGTACCGTAGGCCCATGCGATGGTGCGCAACCGGCCATGAGGGAGCTCTTGAAGCGTTGATCGCGCGTCTCGGGGCCACCGCCTGGCCGCAGGCCCCCGAGGGCTTCGAGCACGTCACGCCGCCGCGTCCCATGCGCGTCGTGTTGCGCGGCCCCCTGGAGGGCTCGCGTGGTCATGCGCGCGTCATCGTCAAGTGGAGCCGCCCGGACACCCTCGCCGACCATGTCTCCCGGCATGTCCGAGGGGGCAAGGGCGTGCGCGAAGGCCAGGTCCTGCGCGCACTCAAGGCAGCCGGCGTACGCGTGCCCGAGGTGCTGGCCTATGCCGACGAGGGGGAAGACGTCGTGGTCACGCACTTCGTCGACGGACTCATGCCGCTGCCGCCCGCGGACGAGGCGCCCGCCGGGCTCCTCGAGGACGTGGCCGTGCTGCTCGCCCTCGCCCATGCCGCGGGCCTGCGCCACGCGGACCTGCACGCGGGCAACCTCGCGCTCTCCGGCGAGCTGCCCCTGCTCGTGGATCTCGGCAGTGCCCGCATGGGCAAGCCGATCAGCGACGGCGAGCGGGCGCGCGTGCTCGCCGCCCTCGCCCATGGGCTGCTCGATGGTGCACGCCGCACCCAATGCCTGCGAGCACTCATCGCGTACATGCGTCAAGTCCATGGCGGCGACGGCCGCACCGAGGCCCGCGCGCTCGCGCGCGACGTCGAGTCCGAGCTGCGACTCGTGCGGCGGCGCTTCCGACGGGGTCGCGATCGTCGCGCCACGCGTACGGGCAAGCACTTCGAACTCATCGCCACCGGGAGCGGCCTCACCGGCATCCGCAACCGCGACACGACGGATGCGAGCTGGCTCGACCGCGCCGCGTCATGGCTGGAAACGCAGGCCGAGGACGCCCAGCCGCTCAAGGCCGACGGCCGCATCCAGCGCCTGGGTCCCCTCGTCCTGAAGTACTACGACGGCGTCGCCCCGGGTCGGCTCCCCCGCCCCGTGCGCGCCTTCCGCATGGCCTACGCGCTGCGCAACCGCGGGATCCCTGCCCCCGTCCCCCATCTGGCGGTCACCGACGAGCACGGTGCGGGCGTGCTGGCCAGCGCGTACATCGACGCCTCGAACCTGCACGACCTCATCGCCACCGGCCGCTACGCGGCCCTGCCCGCGGCGGAGCGCCGCAGCCTGCTCGAGCACATCGGCCGCACGCTGCGCCTGATGCACGACGCCGAGGTGACCCACCGGGACCTGAAGGCGCCCAACCTGCT
>JARGNS010000070.1:0-4226 GCA_029213105.1 Planctomycetota bacterium | reverse complement strand
GGAGGCCGGCGACATCGTCCTCGTCGACCTCGACGGGGCGCGCGTGCGGCGGGGCGCCGTGCGCTGGGCCCGCCGGGCCCGCGACCTCATGCGACTGGACGCGAGCCTGGACCTGCCGGAGCGCGACCGCACCCGCATCCTCACGGCCTACCACCGCGTACTGCCCGCCCCCCCGGAGCCCCTGGACGCATTCGCGACCCACGTGGCCGAGCTCTCACGCCGCAAGAGGGGCCCTTCCGGCGAGGCGAGGTAGCCTGCCCTCATGAGCCCCATCGAACGCGTTGCCGCCTTGATCTCCGTCCACATGGACCTCGGCGCCGGTCGCCGCGGCGTCGACATGGGGCCGTCCGCGATCCGCGTGGCCGGCGTGTCGAAGCGCATCGCGTCCCTCGGCATGCAGGTCGAGGAGATGGGCTCCGTCTACACGCAGGAGCCGGAATCCGCCGAAGCCGGCGCGAGCAACGCGCGCTACCTGCCCGAGATCCTCGACGTCTGCCAGCGCCTGCGCAACACGGTGGCGAGTGCCCGCGAGCGCGGCTGGTTTCCGATCATCCTGGGCGGGGACCACTCCATCGCCATGGGCAGCGTCAGCGGCCAGGTCGCCCACCACCGCAAGGCAGACGAGAAGATCGGCCTGCTCTGGGTCGACGCGCACACCGACATCAACGTCCCGGACTCGAGCCCCAGCGGCAACATCCACGGCATGCCGGTCTCGCACCTCATCGGGGAAGGTCTCGAGGAACTCGTGGGGCTCGCCGGCGGGGGTCGCGCCATCGACCCGGCGAACGTCGCGCTGCTCGGCATCCGCTCGGTCGATCGCAACGAGCGCGAGATCGTCAAGCGTGCCGGCGTGCGCGCCTACACGATGACGGAGATCGACGAGCGCGGCCTCGCCGCGTGCACGCGCGAAGCCATCGACATCGTCACGGACGGCACGGCGGGCTACCACCTGAGCTTCGATCTCGACGGCGTCGATCCGCGCTACGCCCCCGGCGTCGGCACGCCCGTGCTCGGCGGCCTGACCTACCGCGAGGCCCATCTCATCTGCGAGGCCTGCGCGCGGGACGGCCGCCTGCTCGGCCTGGACATGGTGGAGCTCAACCCCACCCTGGACGAGCGCAACCAGACGGCGGAGCTCGCTGTCGAGCTGATCCTCAGCGCACTGGGCAAGACGATCCTGTAGCCCCCCGGGCGCCGTGCGCGCCCGGAGGTCGCGTCAGACCTTCTGTTCGAGGGCCTTGAGCTTCGCGGAGTAGTCGGGGATGCCCCCGTAGCTCTCCTTGAGGTCGCCCAGCTTCTTGCGCGCCTTGGCCTTCTCACCATTGGCCACGAAGCGGTCGAAGGCGGCCTTCTCGTCCTTCCACTTCGTGGCGGCCGTGGCGAGCGCGTCATCGAGCTTGAACTGGATGGCCTTGCGGAACTCGGTGTAGTTCTCCGACGTCATGATCAGCTTGTAGGCCGTGCGCAGGTAGTCCAGGCGCGTGTACGCCTCACCGAACTTGCGGGCGGACAGGTCGATGTCGTGCTGGGCGGAGAGCGCCTGGATGACCCGCGAGGACTTGATGTCCGGATCGCGGTTCTCCAGCATGCAGTCGCGCAGGTGCTTGTAGTCGGACTGATCGCCCCCGATGAGGGCCATGGCGGCACCGGTGTTCGGGTACTTCAGCAGGAAGTCGCGCAGGAGGCGCGCGACCTCGTCCTCGGGCAGCGCGTCCTTCGCCCGGAACCCACCACGGCGCCGACCGGTCACGGCCTGCTTGCGGTAGATCCCGTAGTCGTACGTGTCACGCGCAGCCGACTCGAACTCGGCGACCTTCTTCGCCTTGATGAGCTTGCGCCACTTCTCCATGCCCTTGACGACGGCCCAGTAGTGGTCCTCGTCCGGATCGGAGTTGGCCTCGGCGTAGCGCAGGGCCTCTTCGTACTTGCCGCTGTCGGCCAGCTTGTCGGCCTTGGTGAAGACCTTCTGGTTGATGCTGGAGCCGCCGCCGAACATGGCGAACATCAGGACCACGAACGCCAGGGCACCGAAGATGCCCATGATGACGATGCCGCTGCTGTTCGACTTGCGACGCGGGGGCGGCATGTCATCGTCGTAGTCGTCGTCGTAGTCATCGTCGTAGTCGTCGCGCGGGCCACGACTGCGCTTCGACGGCGCGCCCCCCCCACGCTTCGACGAACGCGTCACCGCCGGCGCGGGCGTGAAGCTCGGCGCGGGCGCCGCCGCCGCAGCGGGCGTCGTGACGATTTCTTCCTCGAAGGCAGGCGCGGGCTTGGCCGGCACGGGCCTCGCCGGCACGGGCTTGGCGGCCGCGGGCTTGGCCGCGACGGGCTTGGCGGGTCGCGCCGCGGCGGGTGAGCCCTGGGGGGCGCCCTCGGCCGCGAAGCGCACGGCGGCGTCACCGACCGTCACGGTGTCGCCCTCGCTCAGCCAGTGCTGGTTGCGGAACTTGCCGTTCACGAGGGTCCCGTTGCGGGACTCCAGGTCGATCATCTTCCAGTGGCCCTGGAGCTGCCGGATGACGACGTGCTCCTTGCTCGACGCCGAGCCATGGATCTGCACGTCGTTGGCCGCTCCGCGGCCGAGGCTCACCTCGGCATCGAAGATCTCGTAGACGGTCTCCTCGCCGTTCTCGGCGATGTAGAGCTTGGGCACGAAGGAGGCGGTGTCGTTCGATTGGCGGGCTTCCGGGGGCCCAGGCCACGCCCACTATCGCCCAGGCTGCCGCCCCATGCCACCCCGGCCGCGGGCCGGGCGCTCCCGGATGTCCGTGTCGGGCTGGATCTCAGGGCTGCCGCCGCCACCGGTACCGAAGTTCTGGGTGAAGTTGCGCCCCCCGACCCCCGAGCCGAGCTCGGTCCAACCGGAGAGGATGTTGCGGTGGTGACCGCTGGAGTGGATCCACATCTGGTGGGCCTGATCGGGGCTGGCCGACATCGCGATGTTCTCGGAGTAGCCGAAGCCCTGGTAGCCCTGCTTCTGCATGCGGTTGGCCGGGCCCGTCGCCCCCTCCCCCGTGGCGGGGTTCGGCGGGGCCTGGTGGGCGAAGTACCCGCGCTTGCTCATGTCCTCGCTGTGCAGCCGGGCCGCCTTCACCAGGCGGTTGTCGATGCGCAGGGCGCGCAGCGGCATCGTCTTCTCCAGCACGGCCTGGTTCAGGACGGTGACGGCGTTCTCCTTGGTCAGCGAGGCATACGGGGCCGAGCCCGGGGTGACCACGGCCGTGTAGCCGATCAGCATGCGGTACTCGTTCGTGACGAGCACCTGGCGCCGCTCGGAGCCACGGGCCTCCTCCGTACGCGCGGGGTTGTACTGGGTCATCACCCAGTGGTTGTAGGCAAGCAGCTCCTTCTCCGCCTTGTCGCGGAAGTACGTGCGGATCGTGAGCGGCTCGCCGGTCACGTAGCGCGCGTAGGGCTGCATGGCTTTCTGGATGTCGGTGGTGTCAATCTTCTTGATCTGCAACTCCTCGATGACGGCGTCCCAGGCCTCGAGATGCTTGCCAAGCTTGCCGTCCCGCTTGAGGGTCACGCTGAAGGGGTTGTCCCAGATCTCGCGCGCATGCTTCACGCGGGTGTCGATCTCGCCCTGCACGGCCCAGTAGCGCGCGTCCTTCGCCACGGGGTACGGGTAGTGCACGGTGTTGAAGATCGCGGTCAGCGCGTGACGTCGACGCTTGTCCAGCTCGTCGCGCATGGCCGCGAGCTTGGCCAGTTTCTTGAAGCCGGCCTCCTTCTGCACGAGGTCGAGGATGCGCCCGGTCTCGGACTGCAGGAACGCGATGCGCTCCTGCTGCTTGCGCCGATGCACGCCCTGCGCGTCGAGGATCTCGCCCTTGTAGGCCGAGTAGCCGCCCCGCGGTGCGGCCGGCAGTCCGTAGAGGTGGCGCGCCACGAGCGTGTGCGTCTCGCCTTCGACGCTGCCCTTCTCGTAGAGCGGCAGGAGGGCGTCCACGAACGCATCACGGGCTCCCATGTTCGCGGCCAGGACGGCCATCGCGTGCCGCTGGGGCGGCGTCGGCCGAGCCGGAGCCAGGAGGACGAGCACGTCCTTCTCGGGGAGCGCGCCCCACGGATGCACGCTGCTGCCCTTGCGCTTGCTGGTCAGCGTGACGCCCTTGGCGTCGGCCGCGTCGACCGTCCAGGTGCCCGTCGAGAGCTTGCGGCGCGGCTTCTTCTCGCCGGCGGCCTTCGTCCCCAGACCCGTGACGAGCGAGATGATCGCG
>JARGNS010000069.1:7450-11502 GCA_029213105.1 Planctomycetota bacterium | reverse complement strand
TACGCCGGGTCCTGTAGTCGATGGCCATCGATCTGGGACCGCCGTTGCCGACGGCCTCGAACGACCTACCCGGAAGTCCAAACGAGACGGGACGCCTCGCGAGCCCCGAGGGGCTCTCCTTCCCTATTTGGTCTTTCTCCCGGAGGGGCTTGCCGTGCCAGCGACGTCACCGCCGCCGCGGTGGGCTCTTACCCCACCGTTTCACCCTTGCCTGTGAGGCCCGAAGGCCTCCATCGGCGGTTTGCTCTCTGTTGCGCTTTCCCTGGGGTCACCCCCGGTGGGCGTTACCCACCTCCGTACCCGGTGGAGCCCGGACTTTCCTCGCACACCCGAAGATGCACGCGGCCATCCGGCCCGGTCGCCGGACAGAGGGTACCGCGCCTGCGTGGGACATGCGCGCCGGGCGCGGGGGGCGGCTCCGGAGCCCCGCCTCATCCGCGGCGCGGGCCTGGTACGCGCGGGGGGCCTAGCGCTCGCGGCGGTTCTTCGGCATCTCGGAGTGGCGGCCCCACTTGGGGCGCTTCTTGTTGGAGTTCCACCAACGACGCCACTCGGCAGGCCGGGTCAACTGCACGCCCGTCAGCGCCTGCAGGGCGTGCCGGAGCGGCTTGCCGTAGACCTTGTAGCGATCGGCGGCCTCGCTCCGGAGGATCTTGTCCTTGTGGTCCTGGCGCACGGACTCCTTGAGGTTCCAGGTGCTCTCGTAGAGATCCACCAGGCGCTTCACCGCCGGCTTGCGCTGCGCCACCTTCGCGCTGGCGAACGACGCCAAAGCGTCCGCCGCCTCGGCCACGACCTCGGGATCCTCGTCGAAGCGGATCAGGTCGGAGAGGGGCTCGATGGCGCTCGGTTCGGCCACCACCGACAGCGCATGAGCCACGCGGCGCTTCGCGTCCGCGTCGCGCCGGTAGCGCTTGTCCTCAAGCATGGCCACCAGGGGCTTCACGTAGCTCTTGTCGTGCTCGCGTTCGATGAGATCGAACGCGGCATCGCGAACCTCCGGCGCGGGGTGGGGGATGGCCCCCATGGCCGCCCGACCCGCCTCGACGCCGCCCAGGGCCTGCAAGGCCTCCAGGTGCTTGAGCAGCTCGGCCTGCTTCTTCTCGGGCCGGGGATTCGTGGCCAGCTTGCGGACCTTGCTGCGCAGGCCGCGGATGGCGTTCTTGCGGGCCGCTTCCGTGGCGGCCGTCGGGGCCTCCTTCTCGTCGGCGGGCTTCTTCGGGTCCTCCGCCGCCCACACGGCGGTGGGGGCGGCCTGGAGCAGCGCCGGCAACACCAGGAGGAGGACCGGCAGGAGCCGCAGCAGGGAGCGGGGCAGGGCGAAGGCAGGCGGGAGGGTTTTCATCGGCACAAGCATCCTAACGTCCGCTGACGCCCAAGGTTGCAGGGCAGGTATCCTTTCGGCCCCGCCGTCCCCAGTCCTTGGAGCCCTCCCCGTGGATCCGCTGCTCGACTACCGCAAGCACTTCCCCACCCTGGAGAACTGCACCTACCTCATCTCCAACTCCCTGGGGGCCATGCCCACGGGTGCCCGCAAGGGACTTGAGGCCTATGCCGATGCCTGGGAGAGCCGCGGTGTACGCGCCTGGGAGGAGACCTGGTGGAGCCTGGCCGAGAAGGTCGGGGACGAGATCGGCCTGCTCTTCGGCGCCCCCCAGGGCACCGTCTCGATGCACCAGAACATCACGATCGCCGAGGCGATCATCGTCTCGTGCTTCGACTGGTCCGGGCCGCGCAACAAGGTCGTCTACACGGACATGAACTTCCCGTCCGTGCAGTACCTCTACGAGGGCTACGCACGGCAGCTCGGCGCCGAGATCCACGTGGTCAAGTCGCCCGACGGAATCGGGGTGCCGACCGAGCAGATCCTCGAGGCCATCGACGAGCAGACCCTGCTGGTGCCGATCAGCCACGTGCTCTTCCGCAGCGCCTACATCCAGGATGCGAAGGCCATCTGCGAGCGTGCGGCCGAGGTCGGGGCCCACGTCGTGCTCGACGCCTACCAGTCCGTCGGCACGGTGCCCGTGGACGTCGGTGACCTCGACGTCTCGTTCCTGCTGGGTGGCGTGCTCAAGTGGCTCTCCGGCGGTCCCGGCAGCTGCTTCCTCTACGTGCGTCCCGACCTGCTCGATGTACTCCAGCCGAAGTTCACCGGCTGGATGGCGCATCCCGCGCCGTTCGACTTCGCCCCGGGGCCGATGCAGTACACCGACGGTCCGTACCGCTTCCAGAACGGCACGCCCAACGTGCCCGCGCTCTACGCGGCACGCGAGGGGCCGCGCCTCGTCTACGAGGCGGACGTCCTCGCCGTCCGCGAGAAGAGCATGCGCCAGACGGCGCAGCTCGTGGATCTCGCCCTCGCCGAGGGCTGGACCGTGAACGCGCCCATGGATCCCGAACGCCGCGGGGGCACGGTGGCCATGGATGTTCCGCATGCCTACGAGGTGAAGCACGAGCTGCTGCGCCGCGAGGTGATCGTCGACTACCGACCCGGGGCCGGCATTCGCGTCTCGCCGCACTACTACAACACCGACGAGGAGTGCGAGCGCGCCGTGGCGGAGATCAAGGACATCCTCGCCACCGGCGCCTGGGAGCGCTTCGCCGGTCACCGTCCGACGGTCAGCTAGGCCATGAAGATCCACGACATCAGCCGTCTGGTGCGCGCGGGCATCCCGGTGTGGCCGGGCGACACCGACTTCGACTTCGGCCTCGTGGCGAAGATCGCCGAGGGGTCCTCGTGCAATGTCGGTCGCGTCGAGATGAGCGTGCACACCGGCACGCACATCGATGCGCCGCTGCACTTCGATGACGCCGGTGCCGATGCCGCGTCCGTCCCGCTGGAGCGCTACGTGGGGCCGTGTGTCGTGGCCGACGTGCGCCCGGATGACCGCGGCATCCTGCCCGAGCACCTGCCGCCGGAACTCGACGAGGCGGCCCGCACCAGCGGGCGCGTGCTGCTGCGCTCCTACGCCACGCGCCCCGACGCCTTCGACCAGGGCATGGCCCACGCGACACCCGAACTCGCCGACTGGCTGGCCGCCCGTGGCGTCCTGTTGCTCGGCATCGACACGGACTCGATGGACGCCTTCGAGTCCAAGGAACTGCCGGCTCACCACCGGCTGAACCATCACGGCATCGCCATCCTCGAGGGCATCGATCTCTCGAAGGTGGGGGCCGGACACTACGAACTGATCGCCCTCCCGCTGCGGATCGAGGGCGCCGACGGCAGCCCCGTGCGCGCGGTGCTGGTGGAACGAGAGGAGTAGCCATGAGCGACGAGACCCCCGCCGACCTGAAGGAACTGATCGCCCGGCTGGAGGCCCTGCTGCCGTCCATCGATGCCGTGGATGCCACGGATGCGGAAGCCGCCTCCGCGCAGCTCACCGCGCACCACCCCTTCGATGGGGAGGAGGTGCGCGCGATCCTCGAGCTCTGCACCAAGGGCCTCGACGCCGATTGGCTCACGCCCCACGCCGCCGGCTCGAAGGTCACGTTCGGCCGCCTGGCCAAGGACATGGGCGGCTACGCCGTCGATGCCGTGACGATGGCCGATGGCTGCGGCCGCGGGCACACGCACCCGCGCGGGGAGATCAACATGTGCTTCCCGCTGCAGGGGGACCCGCGCTTTGACGGGCACGCCCCGGGCTGGGTCGTCTTCGCCCCCGGCTCGCACCACGTGCCGACCGTGACGGACGGCACGATGCTGTTCCTCTACTTCACCCCGGGCGGCGAAGTCGTCTGGGACCCCGCCTAGAAGCCCAGCGGGCGAACACGACCGGAGGCGTCGTCCAAGGGCCGGGAGGTGCGCAATGCATGCACGGCTGCTGCTCGGGGTCCTGATCGGCGTGGTGCTCGGCGTCCTGGGGCGCTCCCTGCTCTGGGACGAGACGCCCCCCGAGGACACGGCAGACGCGGCGGCGCCGGCGGCGGGCGAGTCCGGCAACCAGGCGGGCCCGGCCCTCGAGGGCGCGGCGCCGGCCTACCCCGACGTCCGGGACGAACTCGCGCGGGCGCAGGCGCGGCAGCATGCTCATCTGGGCCCGGCTCTCGAC
>JARGNS010000069.1:5913-7440 GCA_029213105.1 Planctomycetota bacterium | reverse complement strand
GGAGAGCCAAGCGGGCCCCAAGCCCGCGGGGCCGGCACCGAAGCCCAGGAACCCGTGGGCGGACCACAAGCTGCCGGACACCATCGGGCCGCTGGCCAAGCGCGTCGGAGCCCCGAGGGAACTCGTCGACGTGGCCTGGAAGCTGCGCTGCGGCGCCTACAAGGATGCCCAGGAGGCCGAGGCGGCGCTTGCCCGGCTGAAGGGGGCCGGCAAGGAGGGCCTGCTCGCCTTCGCCACGCTCGCGCTGGGCCAGGGCACCGGCCATACGAACCTCCCCGGGTTCATCGCGAAGCTCGACGTGCCGGACGCGGACGTGATCCTGATCGAACTGATCGAGTCCCACGAGCATCCGCACGGGCTCGTGAGCGCGCTCGGCACTCAGGACACCGCCGGCAGCCGCGACTTCCTGGTGGACTGGCTCCCCAAGCACGCCGAGGACGCGGGGATGTACTGGACGACCGCCACGGCGCTCGGCCGCCTGAAGGAGCCGCGCGGCGCCGCGTACCTCGACATCGAGGCGATTACCGGGCCGAGCTGGGGCGGCGTGCGTGGGCAGATCCTGTGGGCGCTCGGTCAGATGGGCGGCGACGAGGCTGCGGCCAAACTCGGGCAGTACCTGGGGACGCCGCACGCCGACAAGTTGGGCTCGGCTGCGAGCGCCCTGGCCCTGATCGACAAGGACGCCGCGCGCCGGCATGCCAAGCGTCTGCTTGCCAGTGACCGCGCGAAGTTCATCCACTGGATGGACCGCTCGGCCCTCGAGAAGCTCGCCAAGGACGAGTAGGGCTACTTCGGCGTGGTCGTGGCGGCCGGCTTCGCCGCCACGCGCGAGTCCTTCACACGCTCCACGCGGCGCAGGCGCGTCCCGGAGCGCGTGCGGGTCTCGAGCAGGATCGCGCGGCCGGGGAGATCCTTGGCGAACCACGCGTCCTCGGTCCAGCCCTGCTCGTTCTCCGTGTGGAGGTGCCAGCACTCGAAGGTGCCGAGCTCTGTCGTGAGCGTGACCGTCTCCATCGTCACGCTGCCCGGGCGGTAGGACGACCAGGCCACCTCGTCGGCGAACTCAGCGCGGCGCTCGCTTGGCTCGAGGAGCGGCGTCATGTCTTCCAGGAACAGCGTGTTCTCGCTCCGGTACCCCGTCTCGTCCACGGCGAGGACGCGCGAGCGCGAGTAGGTGACGTCGCCCGTCACCACGCGACTCAAGGTCTCCTGGCCGACCACGGTGCCGGCCCGCCGCTCTTCGAGGGTGAACGGGCGCACTGCGCCGGGGCCGTCATGCAACTCGCGCACGCGTGCGCCTCCCCGCGTGCTCTCTGCACCACAGCTGGCGAGCAGGCCCGCGCCGAGGAGCAGGACGAGGCAGAGGCCCCGCCTGCTCATGCGCTGCCGCCGCCACCACCGCCACGCCGTCGACGACGCTTGCGTCGGCGCACCACGCCGTCGCCCTCGCCCGAGGCGCTGGGGCCGCGCGCCGTGGGACCGCCGCCTTCGCCGCTTCCCTGGCTGCTGCTGCGACGCCCACGGCCC
>JARGNS010000069.1:817-5828 GCA_029213105.1 Planctomycetota bacterium | reverse complement strand
CCAGCCTGGCCACTGCGCCGGCCGCCGCCGCCGCCCCGCGGGCGGTTGGAGGCGGCGCGCGTGGCGCGGGTGCCCTGGGGCACCTCGGACTCGTAGGGGTGGTCTTCGACCACCGTCAGGTCGTGGCGCGTGAGCTTCTGGATGTCCTTGAGGTAGGCGCGCTCATCCACATCGCAGAACGAGATGGCGACCCCGTCCCGGCCCGCGCGAGCCGTGCGGCCGATGCGGTGGACGTAGCTGTCCGGGATGTTGGGGAGGTCGTAGTTGATCACGTGCGTGATGCCCGGCACGTCGATCCCGCGCGCCGCGATGTCGGTGGCGACCAGCACGCGCGTCGTGCCGTCGCGGAAGCCCTTGAGCGCACGCTCGCGCTGCCCCTGGGACTTGTTGCCGTGGATGGCCACGGCGCTCTCCATCTCGCGCTTCAGGTGCTTCACGATGCGGTCGGCACCGTGCTTGGTGCGCGAGAACACGAGCACCTGCTCGATGGACTTGTCCTCGAGGACCCAGCTCAACAGCTTGCGCTTGTCGGCCTTCTCGACGAAGAGCACCTGCTGGTCGATGCGCTCGACCGTCGTGGCCGGAGGCGTCACCTCCACGCGGATCGGGTCGTGCAGGAACGAACCCGCGAGCTTCACGATGTCGTCGGGCATGGTGGCCGAGAACAGCAGCGACTGGCGGCGGGGGGGCAGCAACGCGAGGACCTTGCGCACGTCGCGCACGAAGCCCATGTCGAGCATCCGGTCGGCTTCGTCGAGCACGAAGAACTCGACGCGGCGCAGGTCGATCTCCTTCTGGTCGATGAGGTCGAGCAGGCGTCCCGGCGTTGCGACGAGTACGTCCACACCGCGGCGTAGCACCTTGACCTGCGGCACCTGGCTTACACCGCCGAAGACGACCGTGTTGGTGACGTCCACGTACTTGCCGTAGGTCGCGAAGCTGGCCTCGATCTGGGCGGCGAGCTCCCGGGTGGGGGTCAGCACCAGCGCGCGCGGGCGCTTGGGGGCGAGCTTCTTCGGGTTGCTGCTCATGCGGTCGAGCAGCGGCAGGGCGAAGGCCGCCGTCTTGCCCGTGCCCGTCTGGGCCACGCCGAGGAGGTCACGCCCTTCGAGCAGGTGCGGGATCGCCTGTGCCTGGATCGGCGTCGGCGTCTCGTACCCGGCCTCCTTCAGTCCGCGCTTCAGCGGCCGGCAGAGGGCGAGGGACGCGAAGGTCACTTGCGATTCATCAGGAGTGGTCACGTCGGTACGCCCAGGGGGGGGAAGGGCGGCAGCGTACCCCCGTGGTCTGCCCGTGGCCCGATCCGGCTTGGGTTAGGCCTTGGGCTTGGGCTTGGGCTTGGGCTTGCGGCCGATGTAGAGCGTGTGCTTGCCGCCCTTCTCGCCGCGCGAGCGCACGCGCCAGACGTCGTCGTGGAACCCGGCACGCTTGAGGGCGCCGCGGAACTCGGGCTTCTGGTAGGCAGACCAGATCACGAGGATGCCGCCCGGGACCAGGCAGTCGCGCAGGCGGGCGAGTCCCTTGCGGCTGTAGAGCCGTACGTTGCCCTCGGCGCAGTACGAGTCCGGGCCGTGGTCCGTGTCGATCAGGATCGCGTCGAACGGCTTGGGGCCGGAGGCGACGTAGTCGACGAGGTCGCCCAGGGCGAGCTCGCAGCGCGGGTCATCCAAGGGGCGGTCGGCCAGCTCGGCCAGGGGACCGCGGTTCCACTCGACGAGGGTGGGGGAGATCTCGGCGACGACCACCGTCGCGGTGGGGCCGAGTTCGTCCAGCGCGGCGCGTGCCGTGTAGCCCATGCCGAGGCCGCCGACGAGCACGCGGGCGCCCGCCTTCTCCTTGATCTTCTCGCAGCCGATGACGGCCATGTGCTCTTCGGAGTGGTGCGCCATGTTGCTCATGAGCGGCATGCCGTCGGCGCGCACCATGTAGTAGCCCGACTCGCGGGTCAGGGTGAGCACCTCTCCGGTGGGGAGGGTGGCTTCGTCAATCTTGATGCGTTCGCCTCGTGCCATGCCGGCAGCGTAGCCGCACGTCGCGTGCTAGTCGTCGTCCGTCTCGTCCAGCCAGTAGGCGATCAGGGCGCGTACGTCCTCGTCGCCGTCGTTGCGCGCGCCCTCGAGCGCCGTTCGAGCCGCGGCGTGCTCGCCGGCCAGTTCGCCAAGGGCGTCCACCGCCTCGCGGCGGACGGGTGCCTCCGAGTCGTCGAGCAGCGCGGCGAGTACCTCGATGACGGCTGCCGGCTTGGCCTCGTGCATCAGTACGGCCTGCACCGCGAGGATGCGCAGCCGCGGGAACTCCGGGGAGCGCGCGAGCACCAGTAGGCGCTGGACCACCGCGTCGCCATCGCCGGGTGCGGCGGCCAGGGAGCCCAGCGCCTTCACCGCGACGGCCTGCAGATCGTAGGACTCCCCGCGGAGGTGCTGCTCGAGAACCGGCAGGGTCTCGTCGATTCCCATGGCGAGCAGGGGGATGGTGTCGACGGCGATCTGCACGGCCGCGGTGTGGGTAGAGGCGAGCACCGCCAGCAGGTGCGGGCGCAGGCGCTCCTTGGCCACGCCGCGCCCGTTGAGCCTGTGGACGCCCACGATGCGCGGTCGCGGCGCGGCCTGCTCCATCCACGCGAGGACCTGCCCGACCTCACGGCCGTAGAGCGCGGCAGCGATGTCCTTGCGCAGGGCGCCGTGGGCGTTGTGGGAGCCCTGTGCCAGCACGTTCAACGCCTCGTCGCTGCGATCGCCGCTCGCGAGCAGGGCGCGCAGCAGTCCCCTCGAGGTCCAAGAGGCGGGACCCTGCCGGCGGGCGCGCGCCAGGAGTTGCGGGACGAGGGCGCGCAGCACGTCGGGATGCTTGTTCAGCGCCATGAGCATGCCGCTGACCGCGGCGCGGTCGAAGTGCATCGGTGATTCGAGCAGGGCACGCAGTGCGGCGATGGTGGGGGCGTCGGGCGTGCTGGTCTCGAGGAGCAGCCGCGCCGCGCGCGCCCGGCTGCTCGGCTGACGCCGTTCGTCCTGCACCATCTCGCGCAGGACCTTCGTGAGGCCACCCCCGACGCCACGGTGCAGTCGCAGGGTCTCCAATACGCCGGCGATCACCGCGGGGGCGTGGCCGGGCTCCCTCAGAACACCCGTGAGGAACGTCCGCAGGTCGTACGTGAGCCCGCCCTGGTTCCAGCTGGCCACGACCCGGCGTGCCGCGGCCTCCGCACGGTCACGCGCGCGACCGTCGCGCTTGGCCGGGGCCGCGCGGTGGAACAGCAGGTCGAGGTAGCGACGCTTGTCGGCCATGACCCAGTCCCGCAGTGCCATGCGATTGTGGGGATCCCACGGCTGGCCCAACTGCTCCTGTGCCGCCGCCGGCAGGGGCCTGTACGGCCACACCGGCTCAGCCGCCTGGGGCTCGGCCTGTCCGGCGACTCCCGCGGACCCGCTGCCCTCCAGCGAGGGCCCCCCGGGGGCCTCGGGCTCGAGGCCCATGTCCGACGGCGGCGGCACCTCCGTGCCGTCGTCACCGAGGAGGGCGCGGAGCCCTCCGGCGATCAGGAGCAGGCCCAGAAGGGGGATCAGGATGCGCATCGGCACCACCGAGGATAGCCAGCCTTGGATCCTGGGGTACAACGCCGGGCTTCCTACCGATTTTGGGGCAAGAACATGAGCGTCTCCTGCGGCATCGTCGGCCTTCCCAACGTCGGCAAGAGCACCATCTTCAACGCACTCACGTCTGCGCAGGCGGAGCAGGGGAACTACCCCTTCTGCACCATCGAGCCGAACGTGGCGACCGTCGAGGTGCCGGACCCCAACCTCCAGCGCATCCGTGCGCTGATCGAGAGCGAGAAGATCATCCCGGCGATCTGCCAGGTGACGGACATCGCCGGCCTCATCAAGGGCGCCTCGCAGGGCGAGGGCATGGGGAACAAGTTCCTGTCCAACATCCGCGAGTGCGACGCGATCATGCAGGTCGTGCGCTGCTTCGAGGGCTCCGGGGTCGTGCGCGAGGAACCGGTGGATCCCGTAGGCGACATGGAGATCATCGAGCTCGAGCTCGTGCTCGCAGACCTCGAGACGGTCAAGAAGGCGATGGAGCGCAACCAGAAGCGCCTCCGCAGTCTCGACAAGGACGCGGTCAAGGATCAGGAGACCTTCGAGAAGGCGCTGGCCGTGCTCGCGGACGACAAGTTGCTGCGGACCGTCGAGTGGAGCGATCGCGAGAAGCAGGCGCTCAAGCCGCTCTGCCTGATGACGAGCAAGAGCATGCTGTACGTGGCCAACGTCGCCGACGACGACATGCTCGGCGAGGGCGAACTGGCGCAGCGCGTGGCCCGCTACGCCGAGGCGAGCGGCGCGGAGTGGATCCCGTTCTGCGGCGACCTCGAGAGCGAGCTGCGCAAGATGGACGACGACGAGCGCGCCGAGTTCATGGCCGAACTCGGCGTCGAACAGCTCGGCCTCGCCGCGTTGATCTCGTCGGTCTACAAGACCCTCGGCCTGCAGACGTACTACACGGCCGGTCCGAAGGAGATCCGCGCGTGGACCGTGCGTCGCGGCGCGAAGGCCCCCCAGGCGGCGGGCGTGATCCACACCGACTTCGAGAAGGGCTTCATTCGCGCCGAGGTCTACGATGTCGAAGACCTGATCGAGTGCAAGAGCGAGGCGGGCATCCGCTCCGCCGGTCGCCTGCGCACCGAGGGCCGCGACTACGTGATGCAGGAAGGCGACGTCTGCCACTTCTTGATCGGGAAGTAGCGCACGTTCGCCTCGTTGCGTTCGCTCGGACCGCGGCGCCTAGGTCCTGCGTAGCAGGTAGACCGCGAACCCCATCGCGTCACGTCCCCAGCGCTCCTGGGCATCCATCCACGCCCGCTTCGTGGCGAGCATGGCCTGCACCGCCGCGTCGTTCGGGTGGGCCGCGGCGTACGCCTCGTGATTGGCCTGGATGGTGCTCTCGAAGTGGTCCCAGGCGGCGCGCGAGCTCGGGGCGCGTTCGACGATCGTGAAGCCCGCCGCTTCGGCGTGGG
>JARGNS010000069.1:0-807 GCA_029213105.1 Planctomycetota bacterium | reverse complement strand
AGCCCGGTGGCCTCGAGATAGGGCGCCGGCGGGGGGGTGGCCCAGAAGCCCTGACCGAGGAGGAGCCAGCCGCCGGGCTTCACCCAGGACCCGAAGGCGCGCATGGTGCTGGCGTGGGAGTCCCCGACGAAGGGGCCGCCGAGCCATGCCGCGATGTCGAGGCTCGCGGGCGCGAGCTCGAAGCCGCTCGCCTCCTGGGCGAACCAGGCGCAGCGGTCTTGCAGCCCTTCCTGGGCGAACGCGTGCCGGGCCAGCGCGAGGGCGGCCTCCGAGCGGTCTACGCCGAGGACGAGGGCGCCGTGTTCGAGGGCGAGCTTCCGCAGCAGCGCACCATCGCCGCAGCCGATGTCGAGGGCGCGTGCGTCCTCGGGCACTTCGATGGCGCCCACGAGCGGGTCGAGCATCGCCGCGTCGTACGGGCCCCAGAACTCCAGGCCGTCGTAGTGATCGATGTCGGTGCGGGTCATGGGGGTGTCCAGGGATGAATGGTGGCAGCGGGCGGAGTCGAACCACCACGGTCGCATAAAGCAGACGACGGCTCTACAGGCCGTCCCCGGTCCCTACGGGTCTACGCTGCCGATTGTGAGGTTGGTACGGGAGGTGAGATTCGAACTCACAACAACCTGCTTCTGAGGCAGGCGCCTCTTGCCAGTTGGGCTACTCCCGCACGTCGAGCGCATGGCGGAGGGTGGAGGTCACGAATCCCACACCGCGAGGTGCGCACCGGCTAGCAACCGGGCCGCGGCGCATGCCGCGTTCACCCTCCAGGGCGGTAGGAGGAGGAGTCCGACCCCTGGCCCGTTGGCC
>JARGNS010000068.1:4379-11591 GCA_029213105.1 Planctomycetota bacterium | reverse complement strand
AGAAGGGCGACGACGATCCGGGCAAGGATCCGCCGAAGCCCAAGCCGCCGCCCGCCCAGCCCGACGTGCCCGAGGACCCGCCGGAGGACCCCACGGCGCGCATCGCGGCGCAGGCGCTCCCCGAAGGACGCGTCCTCGGGATCCTCGAGACGCTGCGCCTGCGGGAACGCCAGAAGATCGAACTCCGCAAGGCCCGACGTACCGTGCGCCCGGCCTTGGGAGGCCGTGACTGGTGAGCTCGTCCCTGCTGCGCGCCCTGCTGCTCCTGCTCCTGCCGGTTCTCGGACTGGTGGCCGCGCCCGCCGTGCGTGCGGAGGAGCCGCCGGTGGAGGAGGCGGCGCGCCTGACGGTGACGGTCGCGCCCGAGCGCGTCGTCGTGGGGGAGCCCGTCCAGGTGACGCTCGCGATCCGCTATCGCCCGCAGCACTTCGCGCAGCATGCCGCGAGCCTCTTCCGGCGTCCGCTGGATCTCGAGGTCCAGGTGAGCGCGCCGTGGCTGGCCGACCTCGACGGTGCGCTCCCCGTGCCCGAGGCCGGAGACGTTGCGGTCTCGGGCAACGACGCGTACGTGCGGCTGGCTCTCAATGGCGAGGTCGCCTCCCTGCGCCAGACCGGCCCGGTCACGCAGGCGGGCGCGGCGTGGATGCTGCTCACGGTCACACGCACCCTCCTGCCGACCCGGGCCGGCGCCCTCGAACTCACGGCCCCGGTGCTGCAGTACGCCTACGCGCCGCGCATCGAGGAGAACCTCATGGGGGAGCGCACCGCCGCCGTGAGCACGCCCGTGGCCATCGCGGGGCAGCCCACGACGCTCGTCGTCGAGGAGCCGCCGGCGGTCGGACGCCCGGAGGGCTACGCCGGTGCCGTGGGCACCTTCGGCGTGGAGGCGCGGGTCGGGAGTCCGGACGTCACGGTGGGTGAGCCGTTCGAGCTGACCGTGATCCTCACGGGCGAGGGCAATCTCGGTCTTCTCGAGCAGCCGCGGCTGGCGCTCGACGGCTTCCACGTCTACGGCGCGAAGGAGACGCCGCCGAGCGAGCCGATGCCGGCGCGGCGCGTGGTGCGCTACGAGGTGGCGGTGACCGCGGCCGCGGTGCGCGAGGTGCCGCCGATTCCCTTCGCGTACTACGATCCCGCGTCGGGCTACCAGGTGGCGCGCAGCGCGGCGCTGCCTTTGCGCGTGCGTCCGGGCGAGGGTGGCCCGAGTGCCGCCGTCGACGAGGGGAGCCCGGCGGAGGGCGTCGCGGCGACGTCTCCGCAAGCGCCCGAGGATCCGCGCCGGCCGTCCCCCGTGTTGCTCGGTCTGGCCGTCCTCGCGGCCCTGCTGCTCGTCGGCGGCGGCGCCGTGCTGTTGCTGCGCGTGCGCCCGCGCCGTGTCGTGGCCGCGCCGGGCCGTGCCGCGTCCCGGCCGTCCGCGGCTGCGGCCGCCCGACCGCGGCCGCCCCCCGGCCCATCCCGCGAGCCGTCGCGGCAGACCCTGCTGGCCGCCCTGCGCAGCGAGGCCGCGACGCCGGCGTCCCGCTACGCGGCGTTCGCCGCGTTCCTTGCGGCGTACCTCGGCTGTGGTCCGGGCGCCGTGGTGGGCCCGTCGCTCGCCGCGGCCTTGGCCGCCCGCGGGGTCCCTGCGGCACTCACCGCCCGGACCCAGGACGCCATGGATGCCCTGGTGGCGGCCCGCTACGGCGGCGAGGCGGCGGGGGGGCTCGACGAGGGGCTCGACGAGGGGCTCGTCGCGGCGCTGGTCGAAGCCCTGTCGCCTCGGCCGTGAAGCGCGCGGCGCCGGTGCCCCGATTCGCGGGCGCCTCCGTGCGTCGCAAGGTTCACGCAAGGTCCCCATGTCGTTCTGTAGGGTGCGAGGGACGATGAAACGCACGACAGGGATCCTGCTGGTCGCGCTGCTGCTCTGTGGCCTGGGGCTGGCTGCCGGCGCGCCCACGGCCCGCGCGGATGCGGACGCGGATGCGGTCGCGGCGCTGAAGCTGCTGCAGAAGCAGAAGACGCCGGCCGGGCGCCTCAAGGTCATCCGCACGTTGATCACCGTGGGGGGCGACCGGGCCGCGCGCGCCCTGGCGAGGCTGGTCCAGCGTGATGCCTCGGCGGAGGTGCGGGTCGGCGCGGCGCGCGCCCTCGGGCTCATCAAGTCGGACGTCGCCCTGCGCGAACTCATGACGCTCGTCCAGGCGGGCGGGCCACGCGCGGTCCGTGCGGCCGTGGGGCGTGCGCTCGGGCGCCGGACCGGCGCCGTGGCCGAGGCGCGCAAGATCCTCGAGGGGCGTCGCGCCGGACGCATCGAGCGCGCGCTCATGCTGCGCGCGCTCGGGTTCTTCCGTGATGCCGAGAGCCTCGATGTCCTACGCGCGTTCGCCCGGCACGAGGATGTCCACCTGCGCGGCGAGGCCGTGCGCGCCATCGTCACGCGCGTCGAGATGCCGGCGAAGCGCCGCGCCCTCGTGCGCAGCGTGCTCGCCGGCGGCCGTACGGTCGACGAACTCATGCCGGCGCTCGATGCCGCAGCGGAGATCCTCGACCCCTCCTTGGAGGATGTCCTCCAGCGCGTGTCCACCTTCCTCGAGCGGCCGCTGCGCGAGTCCAGCGAGCATCTGCTCGACAACCTCACCTCCATGGCGGCCGACGCCGCGGCTGCAGAGGGCGGGCCGAAGAAGGCCGCGCCCAAGAAGCCCAAGCCCGGTCGCTACGCCGACGGCGGACCGCCGCCGACGGATGGCCCGCCGCCCCTGCCGCGGATGCGGGGCATGACCGACACGATGTATGTCGTCGATGCCACGGGGTCGACGAACAGCACGCTCGCCTGGCTCAAGGCGCGCATCCTCCACGACATGGAGGTGCTCTTGCATGCGGGCGTGAACGTCCGTGTGGGGATCCTGCTCTACCGCGGCGGGCGCGTCGTGGGTGGGCCGGCCTCGCCGTTCGAGGTGGTCCCCCTGCCCTCCGACATCCACCGTCTGGGGGCCTTCCTCGAGAGCGTGAAGCCCCGGGGCGTCGACGATCGTGGCGCGCGCGTCGGGGCTGCACTCGAACAGGCGCTGGCGCGTTCGTCCTGGCGCTGGCGGGCACGGCGGACGGTGCACTTCTACGCCGACGGCCCCTGCGGTGACATCCATCTGGCGCGGCGCGTGGTGGGCATCCACTTCCGGGCCGACCGGACACGCACGCGCTTCACGTACGTCACGCGGACGCGCAACAGCGTGCCCGAGGAGTATGCCGAGCTCGCGCGACTCGGCGGGACCGGCGTGGCCGAGGTCCTCCGGTGAGTCGCCCGGCCCGTACGTGCGTCGTCGGGCGAGCCGGGCGAGTCATCCAGGCCGTGTGTGCGAATCCGCGACGCGACCTCGGAGCGGGCCGCTAGAGCAGGTCGGCGAGCCAGTGGAAGAGCCCGCCGCCCGCGCGCCAGTTCATGTCGTTCACCACGCGTGCGAGGCTGGGCCGGGGCTCGGGATCACCCATGCACCCCAGGGCCGCGCAGGCCGCCATGCGCGCACGCATCGGTTGGTTGCCGTCCTGGAGAATGGCAAGCCGGCGCTCGACCAACGCCGCCGAACCGAGGTTGCCCAAGGCCTGCGCCGCCGCGCCCTGATCCGAGGCGTGCCGGGCCTGCAGCTGGGTGACCAGGAACTCGGTGGCCGTGTGGTCGCCCAAGGCGGCCAGCGCACCGGCGGCATGCACACGCACGGGCCAGCGCGGGGACTCCTCGAACAGCGCGTGCAGGAGACTCAAGGTCGCGGCGTCCGCGGGACCCACGAGACCGAGGGCTCGTGCGGCCGCACCGCGCAGCAGGGGCGTGCGCTCCGTGTCGGAGAGCAGGGCCAGCAGCACGTCCCGATCCGCTGAGCGCCCCAGCAGACCCAGTGCCATGGCGGCGCCCGCTCGGTGACGCTCGCTCTGGCCGGCGTCTTCTGCCGCGCGCCGCAACACGGTGCCCGTGGTCTGGCGCCATGCCGGACCGGCCGGGGCGCTGACGTCGGCGAGCGCGCGGCCGATGAGGGCGAGTCCCAGCATCGCGTAGCTCGCGTTGCGGGGCAGGGGCGCGGCGGCATCGTCGCCCGGGCGCAGCGTGGCATGCAGGAGGCCCGCGAGGCCCTGGGCCGTCTCGTCGAACGTGCGCGTCGCCCGGATCGCTGCGGCGGCCGTGCGCCCGAGCGCGATGGTGAGCAACTTCCGCGTGGTGGGATCGCGCTCGAGGGGCAGTGCGGCGGAGAGCAGGGCCGCAACGGCCGTCCGGGTCGCGCCGTCGTGGCGCTCGGCCAGGGTGCCGAGCGCGATGACGGTGCTGCGTCGGACGTTGCGACGCCGCACATGCTTCGGGCCGATCATCTCCGCGAACAGCGCCAGGTCTCCCGGGCCCGCGATGCGACCGAGCGCGATGGCCGCCTGCGCGTCGAGGGCGAAGGTGCGTCCGCCGCCCGGAAGCCCGCCGGTGCGGAGCACGGTCGTCAGCAGGGCACGCTGCTCTTCCGTCCACGCGGCCTCCGGCTGGAAGCTGGCGGCGTGGAGCAGCGCCGCGGTGAGGTCCATGTAGCGGTGCCGGATGGCGAGGAGCTTGAAGAGGCGTGCCAGGGTCGCCTTCGCGAGCGCGCGGCTGGCCGTGGGCTGATCACCAAGCAGGCCGAGGCTGATGGTGGCCAAGGCTCGGAGGCGGCCGGGGAGCGCGTCGTGCTTGGCAACGCGGTAGAGTCGATCGCGCACGGTGGCCAACTGGGAGGGGGGGGCCGGGGGCGCCGGGTCGGGCCACCGCCGCGGCCTCCCGGTAGGTCGCAGGTTCTTCGGACGCGAGCGCCGCGACGAGGACGTCGCCGTGCTGCGTGCCGCGGGCCGCCCGGCCCAGGGCGATCAAGGCACCCTCGGCCAGCCCGTGACTGCGGTGGGCCTTCCTGCTCGTGGCCCGTACCAGGGCCGGGAGCACGTGCCGGGCGAGGGGCTCTCCTTCGCGGGCGAACGCGAGCGCAGCCGCGGGGCGCGGCTCGTAGCGCTCGCGCTGGTGGTGGTACCAGAACACCCAGGCCGAGAAGTCCGTGGGGGGCGCAGGCCGAGCCTGGCGCGAGGGCGAGCGGGAGGGGCGGGGGGGAGGGTTCAACCCGTCCAGATAGGCGGCGTCGGCGCGCGGCGCCCGCGGGGCCGCGGTAGTTGCCGCCGTGCGCGGCGGCCTCTGGGAGGGGACCCAGGGCGAGGAGCAGTCCCAGTATGAGTCCGATCTCCGTGATCCGCATGCGCACCTCCCCGTCCAGTCTAGGAACGTCTGCCGCGTGCGTTCGCCGGCACGGGGTTCCTACTACTGGCGCTTGGCCTCGACGCGGTACGTCACGCCGTCACGGCGTGCGAGGTAGCGCACGGTGTCCTCGTCGGAGAACACGGCATGGGCGTGGAGGGCGCCCAGGTGGCTTGTGGCGTGGCCGCACACGGGGAACACCCCGGGCCGCGTGCTGGCGGGTTGGAGGCGCAGGCCGCCTGCGGCGAGGTGGATGGCGTCGAACGCGGGTCCCGCCTCGCCGTCGATCACGAGGCGCGCACCCGCATCGCCTCCGTGGGTCGCGTAGGCGACGCTCTGCCCCGACGGACTGAGCAGGGGATCGTGGGCCCAGGTGCTGCCGATGGCGCGGGCTTGACCGTCCACGACCATCGTCGTCGTGGCGCCTGTCCGCTGGCGGTAGGCGTGGTGGGCCCCATCGCGGCTGAACTGGGGGAACCACGTGTTCGCGGCCGGGGGACCTGCCGCCGCGCCGATCACCGGGAACATCGTGGCGCCGGTCTGCGCGATGTAGACGGGCGCATGGCCGCCGGGCGCGAACGCGAGGCCACTGACGCGCTCGTAGGTGGCACCCGCGACGCCGCCTGCGACAACACGCCAGCCGCCTTCCACGCTCTCCGTGTAGGCGATGGCCTTGCCGTCCGGCGAGAAGACCACGGGACCCACGATGTCGGTCATGCCCTCGGTCTGGGGGACATTGTCCAGGATCAGTCCCGAGGCATCCTGGCGTCGGCCGTAGTAGGCCAGATGCTTGCCGTCCGGACTGAAGGCGAGTCGTCCGATCTCCTTGAAGGCCGGGCCGACCGCGCCGCCGCGGGCGACGTAGGCGTAGTCGTCTCCGGCCGGCGCGAGGACGAGGTAGCGCACGTCGTCGAACCAGGGCTGCGGCACGTTGTCGATCCACGCCCGCTGGCGAGCTCCTCCCGTGGCCGCAACCCGTCGCTCGACGAAGGCGACGCGTGTCCCGTCGCCCGAGAAGCGGATCGTGGGCCAGCCATCCCACGTGTCGCTCTGGAGCTCGTGGACGGGGCCGATCTCCTGCCCATCGACGACGACGTAGGTCGCGTCGTCCCGGCTCGCGGCATAGGCATGCCGGGCGCCGTCCGCACCGAAGGTGAGGGGCCAGATCCGGGCGTAGGAGGGGCCCTCGACCCCGTCGATGACGTAGGCGACGCCGGTGCGGGTCTGTGCGGTGTGCGCGATGCGCCGGCCGTGCGGGCCGAAGAACACCGCGGGGCCGCCGGCGTCGATGCTGACGTCCGTGCCCGGCATGCCCCACGTCACGGGCATCGCCGCGTAGCGTTTGCCCGGCTTGCCGCCGACCACGAGCGCGAGCCCGTCCGCGGCCTCCTCGATGTACGCCGAGCGCAGCGCGTCCCCGTCCATCCAGACATGGACGGGGCGATCGCGGGGCACGTCCTCGAGGGCGACGGCGGTGTGGATCCAGCGGGGGCCCGGCGCGCGGGTTTCGTCACCGCAGCCGCCCAGACACAGCAGGGCCGCGGCAGGCAGGAGGATGCGTAGCAGGCCCATGAGCCGGCCGCGGCTACTTGTCGTCGTCATCGTGGGGCGCGCCGGCCGGTTGCAGCGCGTGATCCCTGGCGTCCATGCCCTGGTACACCGCCTTGACCTTGCCGTCTTCGATCTCGACGTGGAGCGGCGGCGTTACGTCGACGTACGTGGCCTTGGGCAGCTTGTAGGAAACGACGTAGGCGCCCTTCGGCAGGACCTTCACGACGATCTTCTCGTCGTCGAAGTCGAGCGGGAGTTCCAGCAGCACCACGGGCTGCTGGCCCTGCTGCGTGCCGTGCAGGGTCATGAGGTGTTCCTCGCAGACCTCGCAGGTGGGGCTCCAGAGGATGATGAGACCCTCGTCGATCTGTGCGCGCGGCTGGAGCAGCGGCCAGATCTCGGTGTCCTTGAGGGCCTTGTCCTTCCAGGTGTCCCAC
>JARGNS010000068.1:0-4352 GCA_029213105.1 Planctomycetota bacterium | reverse complement strand
GCGACCTCGGCGGTCGTGGTCTGGTTGTCGATGACCCACGGCAGCACGAGGCAGCCGAGGATGACGAGTGCCGTGGCCGCCCACGGCAGCTCCGCCTTGTCGCGTTCGAGGCGCCACGGCTTGACGACCACGAGGGCCAGGAACGCGATCGCGTCGATGATCAGCATCACCATCGGGCTGATCGTCATGACCGCACCGAAGCAACCGCAGCTGTCCTCGCCGCCTACGACCTGGGTCACGAGGATGATGAGGAAGGCCAGCGTGAGGATCTTGGCGGGCAGCCAGCCTCGGGAGGGGCGCAGGACGGCCAGCAGGCCGACGACGAGTTCGCCGGAGATCGCGAGACGGAAGACCAGGCCCGTGTCGAGGGGAAGATCCCTCAGCACCTGGGGCAGATCCGCCGGGCTGCCTTGGAAGAGCTTGAGGAACGCACCTGCGAGGATCCACAGGCCGACCAGGCGGGTGACGATGGCGGGCAGACTCATGGCGTCCCATCCTAGGGAGGGGCGCAAGGCCGCGAAGGGATCCCTTCCGGGGGCGTGCCCGATTGACCCGGCGGTCTGCGGGGCTAGCCTGCGGAGCCCAGAGGAGCACGCCATGAGCCAGCCCGACTTCAACGCCATCCGCACCGACACGCCCGAGTACGAGGCCGTTGCCAGCCAGTACCGCGACATCGAAGCCGCCTACGAGGGCGCGTCCGATGGCGCTGCCCGCACCGAGGCCCTGGCCCGCTGGGAGACCCTGCGCCGCGAGCTGGGTACCTGGAGCAGCCTCGTCGGCCTGCGCTTCCAGCAGGACACCCGCGATGCCGAGCGCAAGGCCGCGCTCGACGCGATGAACGAGGTCTCGCCCAAGCTCCAGGAACTCGAGAACGGCCTGATGCGCAAGGTGTCGACCGGTGAGCACGCGGGCGAGTTGACGGGCACGTACGGCAACCACCTGCTCGACATCTGGTCCTGTGCGATGGCCAGCTACGACCCCGCCATCGAGCAGGAGAGCGTCGAGGAGGCCAAGCTCGCGTCGTCGTACACGGAGCTCGTCTCGTCGGCCTCGTTCGAGTACCAGGGCGAGACGTGCAACCTCTCGCAGCTCGGCAAGTTCTCGCAGCACGCCGATCGCGAGGTTCGCTATGGCGCGGCCAAGCTGCGGCATGAGTGGTTCGGCGCCAACGGCGCGGAGCTCGACCGCATCTACGATGAGCTCGTCAAGCTGCGCGCGAAGCAGGCCGAGAAGCTCGGCTTCGAGAACTACGTGCCGCTCGGCTACAAGAAGATGGGGCGTACGGACTACGACCAGAACGACGTGGCCCGCTACCGCGACGCCATTCGCGATGTGGTCGTGCCCCTGTGCACGCGCATTCGCGAGCGCCAGCGCGAGACGCTCGGCGTCGACAAGCTGATGGCCTGGGATGAGTCGGTGTACGACCCGGCCGGCAACCCCAAGCCGAAGGGCGATCACGACTGGATGATCGACCGCGCCCGCGAGATGTTCGACGAGATGGGGACTGAGCTTGGCGGCTTCTTCCGCATGATGAGCGAGGGCCACTTCCTCGATCTGAAGTCGCGCGAAGGCAAGGCGGGTGGTGGCTTCTGCACCAGCTTCCCGACCCATGGGGTCCCGTACATCTTCGCGAACTTCAACGGCACCAAGGGCGACGTGCAGGTCTTCACCCACGAGATGGGCCACGCGTTCCAGAACTACTCGAGCCGTGAGCAGGCGACGCTGGACTACTTCTGGCCCACCTCCGAAGCGGCCGAGGTCCACTCGATGAGTCTCGAGTTCCTGACCTACCCCCACATGGACAAGTTCTTCGGCGAAGACGCCGAGCGCTTCCGCCGCCTGCACCTGACGGAGTCGCTGACGTTCCTGCCCTACGGCGTGGCCGTCGATCACTTCCAGCACCTGGTCTACGAGAACCCCGATGCCACGCCGGCCGAGCGGCTGGCGATGTGGCAGGAGATGGAGCGCACCTACCTGCCGCACCGCGAGTGGGGTGACCTGGAGCGCGCCAAGGCCGGCGGATTCTGGCAGGGGCAGCTGCACATCTACCACGTGCCCTTCTACTACATCGACTACACGCTCGCGCAGGTGTGTGCGATGCAGTTCTGGGTCAAGGCCGAGAAGGATCGGCCGGCCGCCATGGAGGCCTACAAGGCCCTCTGCAAGCGGGGCGGCGAGGCACCCTTCCAGGACCTCGTGCGCTCGGCCGGGCTGATCAGCCCGTTCGATGCCGGCTGTCTGGACGACGTGGTCGCGCAGGCGAGCAAGGCCCTCGACCTCTAGGGCGCCGAGCCTGCGAGCCACCATGACGCGCGCGCTGCTGCTTGATCTCGACGGCACGCTCGTCGACTCGATTCCCTGCTGGATCGATGCGTACCGCGAGACGCTGGCGAGCTTCGGCCGGCCCCTCGGGCACGCCGAGTTCCTCGCCACGATCTACCAGCGCTCGGCCTCGGTACGCACGGTCCTGGAGTCGCTGCAAGTCGGCGTGAGCGAGGCGGAGTTCCGACGCGTGCGCGATGGGCGCTACCTCGAGTACCTCGGCTCGCGCGTGGCCTGGCTGCCGGGGGCCGAGGCGTTCCTGGCCGACGCCGCGAGGCCGCTGGGCATCGTCACCAACTCCTGGCGGGCGTACGTGGACGCGATCGACCGCCACCTCGGCGTGCGCTCGCGCGTGGACACGCTGGTGGATCTCGAGGACGCCGGTGACCGCCCGAAGCCGGATGGTCATCCGCTCGAACTGGCTGCGGAGCGGCTGGGCGCCGAGGCGGCGCGCTGCATCTACGTGGGAGATCAGGCCCACGACATGGCCGCGGCCCGTGCTGCGGGCATGGAGGCCTGGCTGCTGCAGCGCCCGGAAACGCCCGAAGCCGCTGTCGGGCTGGCGGACGTGGTCCTGGCCGACCTGCCGGCCCTGGCTGCCGCCTGGGCCGCCGACGCCTGAGCACGCCGGGGAGCGGGACTCGTTTTGGCGTCTCCGGGGCGTTCGGCCGTTATCCTCGGCGGCCCCTGAACCCCTGCTGGAGGCTCCTCCCGTGCACACCCCGATCCGCAAGCTGTTCGCTCTCTCGCTCGCCATGGTCTTCGTCCTCATGGCCGGCAGCGTGGACGCGGCCAACACCCGCGGCGCCAAGGCGCCGGAGATCGCCATCACGGATGGCATCAACGGCGTGACGGCCAAGACGAAGATCGGCGACTACAAGGGCAGCGTCACGCTGCTCGTGCAGTGGCTGCCGGTGTGCCCGCACTGCCGCAAGTTCATGCCGCAGGTGCACGCGCTGCACGCCAAGTACTCCAAGAAGGGCCTGCGGATCCTGACGATCACGCACGGCAAGAAGGACTACACCCGCAAGTACATGAACGGCAAGAAGTGGACCTTCGGCGTCGGCTTCGACTGGACCGGCATCAGCGCGAAGCGCTACGGCATGAAGCGCATGCCCGGCGTCTACCTCATCGGCAAGGACGGGTACCTGCGCAGCTACAGGGGCTCGCTCGAGGCTGCGATCGTGACGGAGCTCGGCACGAAGGCCAAGACCCCGTAGGGCGTCTCGCGAGTCGCTTGCGGCTAGGCCGCTGCGTCCGGACCCGGTCCCGTGACGGCGCGGCGTCCTGCCGCAGTCAGGGCCAGCTGCCCGACACCCATCCACAGCAAGAAGAGCGTGAACAGCCAGGCCGCCGTGGCGAGCTGGCTGATGGTGCGCTCTTCGATGCGGATGGTGGCCGCGCGAGAGGCTGCGAGATCACTCCGGACACTCTCGATCATCTGATGGAGCACGACGGCGCGTAGCGTCCAGGTGGAGAGGTCGGCGCGCTGCGCCCCGATCAGGGCATGCAGGTCGCGGAGTGCCTCCGTGAGGGATACGGCGGTGGGGAACTCGGCTTCCACGCTGCGGCCCTCGCCGCGCAGGGAGACGGCGACCTCCAGCAGGGAGAGCGTCGACTGGGCGATCTCGTGGGCGCTGCCCAGGGTGCCCTCGAGCTGGCCGAGGCGCTCGCCCACGGCACCCTCCTCTCGGCGCTCGATCAGCATCGTGACCTTCTCGGGGAGGTCGACGAGCCTGCGGTCGACCGCGTCGAGCAGGTCCCGGGCCTCGGTGGCGAGCGTCTTCGTACTCGCCTGCAGGTCCTCTCGGACCTGGTACGTCGCGACCGTGCCGTACACGCAGAGCGCGGCGCCGAGCAGCCCCAGCGCGACGAAGATCCAGCCAGTCATCCGCATCTCGTTCTCCTTGGAAGGGTCACCCTAGCCCGCGGGGGGCTTGATCGGCACCATGCGGCCGCACCAGGGGGGATCCGCGCTGGTCCGGATGATGGGGGCCGCCCTGCTCGGCGGCATCGGGCTCTGCGTGGGG
>JARGNS010000067.1:6762-11640 GCA_029213105.1 Planctomycetota bacterium | reverse complement strand
GGCGCTCAAGTACCACCCGGACAAGAACCCGGGGGACGCCCAGGCCGAGGAGCTCTTCAAGGAGGCCTCCGAGGCCTACGACGTGCTGAGCGACGGGGACAAGCGCGCCCGCTACGACCGCTTCGGCCACCAGGGGCTCGACGGCCAGCACGTCGGGTTCAACGACGTGTCGGACATCTTCGGCGCGTTCTCGGACATGTTCGGCTCGTTCTTCGGCGGGGCCCAGGCCCGTGGGGGGCAGCGGCGCGGCGCCACCTTGCGCGCCGACCTCATCGTGCCGTTCGACGAGATGGCGGAAGGGGCGACGAAGACCCTCACCATCCGCCGCCACGTGGCCTGCGACGAGTGCGATGGGGGCGGATCCTCCGACGGCAAGCCGCCCGTGTCCTGCGGGACCTGCGGCGGCCGCGGTCAGGTCATCACGTCCTCCGGGTTCTTCTCGGTCCAGCGGCCCTGCCCGGCCTGTGGAGGCGATGGCCAGGTCGTCGCCAATCCGTGCAAGGGCTGCGGCGGAGACGGCCTCATGGTCGGCAAGCGCGACGTCGAGCTGACGATTCCCCCCGGCATCTTCGATGGCGTCACGCTGCGTGTTCCCGGTGAGGGCGAGCCCGCTCCGCGCGGCGGTGTGCCCGGCGACCTGAACGTGCGCATCCGCGTGGAGGACCACGAGGTGTTCCTGCGCTCGCCCGAGGATCCCGCCGACCTGTTCCTGCAGGCGCCCGTGCCGATCACGACGGCGTTGCTCGGCGGTCAGGTCGAGATCCCCTCGCTCGAGGGCACGGTGACGCTGGACGTGGGCGCTGGCACGGAGCCCGGCGACACGATCCGCGTACGCGGCGCCGGACTGCCGCGCTTCCAGGGGCGTGGCAACGGCCACCTCTACGTGCGCGTCCTCTATGACGTGCCGAAGCGCCCGAGCCGCAAGATGAAGAAGGTGCTCGAGGGTCTGCGCGACCTCGAGCAGGCGGAGGCGGGCCCGGCTCGCCGCAGCTTCGAGGACGATGTGAAGGCGCACCTGCGCGCCCTCGAAAAGCGCAAGAAGAAGAGCTGATCCCATGGCCGACGACAACGCGGACTCCCAGAAGCCTGACCCCAAGGGACCCGACGGCAGCACGCCTGCGGACCTCGAGCGCGAGCTCGAGGAGACCGAGGCCTGCGCCGAGGAGGCGCGCCCGCCCACGCCCGAGGAGGAGCTCGCGCGCCTGCGCGACAAGCTCAAGCGCGTCGAGGCCGAGTTCGTCAACGAGACGAAGCGCATCCGGCGTCAGGCCGAGGGCGATCGCAAGTACGCGATCGAGACCGTGATCGTCGACCTGCTCCCGGTCATCGACGCCCTGCACGGCGCGCGCGACGGGCTGGCGGACGACGAGGCCAGCAAGCCGATGCGCGAGGGCCTCTCGCTCGTCGAGCAGCAGCTCCAGGGCGTGTTCAAGCGCTACGGCGTGTCGTCCATCGAAGCCCAGGGCAAGCCCTTCGACCCCGCACGCCATCAGGCGATGATGATGGTCGAGCGTGACGACGTCGATCCGCAGACCGTCTGCGATGTGCTCCGCGTCGGCTACGAGTTGCACGGCCGGGTCGTGCGTCCGGCCGAGGTCCTCGTGGCGAAGGCCCCCGCAGCCGAGGCCCCCGCTGCTGGAGACGAGTGATGCCGACCTACGACTACGTCTGTGACGCGTGTGGTCATGCCTTCGAGCACTTCCAGAGCATGAGCAGCAAGCGTCTGCGCAAGTGCCCCGAGTGCGGCGAGCGCAAGCTCGATCGCCTGGTGGGGAGCGGCGCCGGGGTCATCTTCAAGGGTTCGGGCTTCTACGAGACCGACTACAAGCGCTCCAGCACCCCGCCCCCGTCGGAGTCGCCTTCCAGCGATACGTCGTCGAAGAGCGAGTCGAGCGACGCCAAGGCCAAGCCGTCCAAGGACGACTGACCGTGGCTGCCAAGCCCCGCCCCAAGCCCGGCTGCCCCGTCTGCAGCAAGGCCGCGCGCCCCAAGAGCTCGTTCGTGCCCTTCTGCTCCGAGCGGTGCAAGATGGTGGACCTTGGGCGTTGGTTCAAGGGAGAGTACGTGATCGCCGGTGAGGACGCGATCCTGCTGGATCCGGGGGAGCTCGAGGAGCATCTCCGGCAGCTGGACGAGTCCTCCGGGGGCGGTGGCGCACGAGGTGAGGGAGGCGAGCACGACGACGATGCGTGAGTTGTGGCATGCCGCAGGACGGTCCGCCGGTGACCCCGCCAAGCGTCGGGTTGCGTTGATCGGCATCCTGCTCAGCGCGCCCACGCTGCTGGTCGGTGCTCTGCTCTCGAACCTGCTCGCCGGCGCGGGCGTGGCCGGCCTCACCCGGCCCCTGGCCTACATCCGCGCACCGCTGCTGCGGGCGTACGAGGCCGACGCCGACCTCGCGGTCCTCGGCTACGTCACCTTGCAGGCCCTCCTGCTCGCCTGCTTGTGGAGCTTCTACGCGACCGCCCTGCAGCGGCTGGCTGCCGTGGACCTGACCCAGGGGCGACGCGAGGAGACCGACGCCGCCTACGACTTCGCCGCACGCCACTGGCGTGGCGTGCTGGGTGCCAAGGTCGCGCTGGCCGTGGGCGTCGGACTCCCACTGGCCGTCGCGCTGGCGTTCGACCACCTCGCCCGCCTCGACGGCTGGATGGGGGGCGTGGGGCTCGCGCTCGGCATCGTCGTCACGACGGTGCTCTCCTTCCTGGCCGTGTTCGTGCTGCTGGGCTGGCTGGTGGGCGGCCTGCTCAGCACGCCGGTCATCGCGTGCGAGGACTCGGGCAGCTTCGACGCGCTCTCGCGCACCTTCGGCTACGCGGGGGCGGGGCTGGTGCGGCTCACGCTCTGGCGGTTGGCCTTCCTCGGCGGTGTGCTGCTCGGGAGCGCGTGGCGTGCGCTACGCCTGCTCGCCGTGGTCGGTGTCGCCTACGCCTGCTTGCGCGCGGGGGCGGGCGCCGAGGCCCTGGACCGGGTCGAGCGCATCCTGCAGTCCCTCGGGGCCCCGGCCGGTGCCGAGCGGCTCCAGGTCACCTGGGCGGAGCAACTCGCCGCAGGCGTCGCCGCCGCGACGTTGTTCCTCCTCGTGGCCGGCTGGCTTGCGGATGCGATCGCGCGCTTGGCGTGCGCGCGCATGGGCCTCTTCCTGGCCCTGCGCGGGGCCATCGACAAGCTGCCCCGCACCCATCTGGCTTCGGCCCCCGTTGTGGAGCCGTTCCGGGATGCGGAGGCAGCGGGCTTCGAGGAGGCGGCGCGCGTCGGGCAGGACGGATGAGCGGTGCCGGCGAGATCCGCGTGCCCGTCCTGGAGCTCTTCTCCAGCTTCCAGGGGGAGGGCCCGCGCGTGGGGGAGCGCCAGATCTTCCTGCGCCTGGCGAAGTGCGACCTGCGCTGCGCGTTCTGCGATACGCCGGAGAGCTACCCGACGCCCGATACGGCCCGCGTGCAGATGGCCGCCCCGCACGGACCGGACGAGCGGCCTGCGAACCCCCTGTCGGTCGACGCGATCCTGGCCGCTTGCCGGCGCCTCGACGAGCCGCCGGGGCGGCACGCCTCGCTGAGCATCACCGGCGGCGAGCCGCTGCTGCATCCCCAGGCCGTGCATGCGATCGCGGTGGGGGCGCGCGCCCTGGGCCTGCGCGTCCATGTCGAGACCGGCGGCCATCGCCCCGGTGCGCTGCAGCACGTGCTCGAGGTCGTGGACGAGGTGAGTCCCGACTTCAAGCTCGAGAGCGTCACGGGGCAGAAGACCCCCTGGGATGCCCACGCCGACACCTACGCCCTGCTCGAGGCCAGCGGCAAGGGCTTGGCCATCAAGTGCGTCGTGGGAGCCGACACGCCCGCGACCGATGTCGAGGCGGTGGCGCGCTTCTGCGCGCAGCACGCGCCCTCGATCCCGCTCGTGCTCCAGCCCGCGACGCCATTCGGGGAGGGGCCGGCGCGTCCCACGCTCGGTCAGCTCTACGCGCTGCATGACGCGGCCGGGCGCGCGCATCCCGATGTCCGTGTCATCCCCCAGGTGCACACGTTCCTGGGGTTGCGCTAGCCGTCCTGCGTCGGCTGGTGGCTTGACCCAGGGGGGGGCGTGAGCAGTCCCGAGGCCGCCGAGCGCACGGCCGGATCCGACAGCCGGTAGACGGCGCGGTCGAGCAGGTAGTGCACGAACCCGGTCGTGAAGCCGAGGGCGACGAGCCACGGGACGACGTCCGCGCGCGTCAGCCACGACATGAGCGCGGGCAGGAAGCGCGCCGCGTAGCTGGGTTCGTCGACGGAGGCCGCCTCGACCTCCATGGCGGGCAGCAGCAACGCCGAGACGAAGGCCAGGAACATGATCACGGCGACGGGGCGGCGGTTGATGCGGTGCCAGAAGGCGTACCAGCGTGAGCCGCCGGGCTCGGGATCGCCTGCGGCCACGCGCGACGCCAGCGCCGTGGCCACGATCCAGTGTTGGGCGGACCACACCATCACGAACAACAGGGGGGAGAGGCGGAACGCCATCCAGACCATGGCCGCAACGCTCAGCACGTACAGCGCGCGCGGCAGGTTGCCGCGCCGCAGCGCCGAGCCGGCGAGCAGGAGCGCCGAGCCGGCCACGATTGCACGCCCGGTCCAGAAGAGCGGGGTGGCGTAGATGTCCCACCAGGCCGTGTAGGGGTCGGGGTCCCACCAGGACGCGAGGATCGGATCGAGCCACTCCACCTGGCGCGCCGCGCGGCCGGCAATCACCTCGGCCCCGATGACGACGAGGCCGCCGATGCCGAGCGCGAAGACGCGATCGACGAGACGGGTACGCGCCGAGCGGGGTTCCTGCCCCCGCACACGGTAGAGGCTCAGCACGCCGTAGTGCTGCGCCGCGAAGTGATAGCTCACGAACAGGTAGTCC
>JARGNS010000067.1:5971-6752 GCA_029213105.1 Planctomycetota bacterium | reverse complement strand
GCGATCGCCAAGCCGAAGATCCGCTCGAGGGGCGGGATGGGCAGGACGCTCTCCGGCAGGAGGACGAACGCGAAGACCGCACTGGCCACGACCGCGGGCACTGCGATGAAGCGCACCGGTTGCGCCCGGACGACCGGCCGGTAGGCGCTGGTGCAGTAGGCCAGGTAGCTCGAGCCGAGCCGGTGGCCGATCCAGAAGCAGAGCGTGAGCACGAGGTAGACGTTGTCGGCCGGACTGTGGAACGGATCCGGGCTGCCGCCTGCCAGCAGCCACAGCAGGGGCGCAAGCCATAGCCCGTTCAGGATCCAGACGCCGTCCCAGAGGGGGCCCTGGATCCACGGATGCCTCGGTGTGCGTGCCTGCATGCGCCGAGGGTACTCGCCACCTCGCCACCTCGCCCCGACGCGCTGGACGCGCTATCATTGCCGACCAACGAGGTGGAGAAGCAGCCATGATCCGTACGCCGAAGGCCAAACAGGTACTCACGAAGGCCGAACTCGCGCTCTTCCTCCAGAGCCTGCCCCGCGCCGTGACCACGCATACGTCGACCCGGCTCAAGCAGAAGGTGGTGCGGACGCGCGCCCTGCGCAACAAGTTCGTCGCCGAGGCCAAGCGTCAGCGCCGCGAGGCTCGCGGCAAGGCCGATCCGAAGCGTGCCCGTGCGGCGCAGGGCGCCGAGCGGACGCTGCTCAAGGCCGAGATCTTCGGCGAGATGCTCGAGCGCTTCCAGGGCGCGCTCAAGGCGGCGCCCAAGCCGGCGCCCAAGAAGAAGCGCGCGGCC
>JARGNS010000067.1:0-5883 GCA_029213105.1 Planctomycetota bacterium | reverse complement strand
AGCGCGTGAAGAAGAAGGCGGCCAAGAAGAAGGCCGCCGCCAAGAAGAAGCCGGCGAAGAAGAAGGCCACCCCCAAGAAGAAGGCGGCCAAGAAGAAGGCCGCGAAGAAGAAGGCCACCCCCAAGAAGAAGGCGGCCAAGAAGAAGGCCGCCGCCAAGAAGACGCCGGCCACCCGGCGCGCCCCCGCGAAGGCCGGCAAGGTCTCCAAGGGCGGTCGCACCCGCGCCGACGCGGCCACCCGGAGCCGGCTCAAGCGCAGCGGCGCCAAGCGCACGAACCGGCACGTGGCCGCGCGTGGCCGGCGCAGCCAGGCCCGGCGCGACGGTCGGCGCTGATCCCGTCCCAGGGGCAGACGTTCGCGAAATGCGTGCGTAGCCCGTGGCGCGCTTCGCGTCCTCGGGGGGTGGACTATCCTGCTCTCATGCGACGGAGACGCCCATGAGCAAGCCCGGACTCCTCATCGCCCTGCTCGCCGCCCTCGGCGTGGGTTGGCTGATCGGCTCCATGACCGGCGCCGGGGGCGGCTCCGACATGACCCATGACGAGGTCGCGGGCCTGCAGGAGGAGGTGGCGCGTCTGCGCCTCGCGCTCGGGGAGCGCGGGCCCAGCCTGCGCGCGAGCACGGGGCCCGCCATCAAGGGGCGGGAGACCGCCGCCGAGCCGGGGGAGATGCTTCCGCCGCCCCCGGCCACGTATGCCAAGACGGACGCCTTCGACATCACCAAGCACGTCGACGCCGACATCGCGTTCCAGGCGCTGCTTGCGTACGCGGCCACCATGCTCGACAAGGGGGTCGACGGTCACCTCGCGTTGCTTCACACGCTCGATCGCACCCTGTTCGACAAGCCGGGCGAGAAGATCGTCGACGAGCTGGTGGGCGGCGAAGACCAGATGATGCGCTACACCTACCCGGTCCTGCGATTCGCCATGAATCGCGAGGACCAGGTTGCGGACCTGACCGAGACGCTTTTCAAGACGATGGCGGAAGACCCCGAGCAACTGAAGGAACTCGACGGCGATCTGTTCGAGCTCTTCACCGAGAGCATCGCGCCCATGCTGCCCGGCATGGTCGGCCCCAAGCGGATGGATCGATTTCGCGGGTACGCACGAGCGATCCTGGACAGCGACCCTGCCACGCAGCCGGGCGTCGTGCAGCGCCAGCGCCGCGACATCCAGAAAGCCATGGAGTCCTGGGCGCCGCGCATGACGAAAGAGGAGGCGTTCCAGCGCCTGCAGCAGGGGGATGTGAGCCCCGAGGAAGCGACCGCCCTGCTGCGTCGCCTCGACCCGCTGGACGTCGCCCGGTTGGATGTGGACGGGGTCCTCGGCCCGCTCCTCGAGAAGGATCCCTGGACCGTCATCAGTGTCCTGGGCCGGGCGAAGCTCGACGCCTCCACGATCGAGGCGCTGGACACCCGGGTCATCCAGGGGGCCGTCGGCGTCAAGCTGAAGCAGTCGGTCGTCCACTACTGGTTGCGCTACACCGGCCGCGGGAGCTTCGACCGGGCGCGGCCCTTCCTGGAGCGCGGGCTCCAGCAGTCCTCCAAGCAGTCCTCGGGCACCTTCCTCCTGACTGCGCTGGCCTGCAAGCCGGGCCCGGACGAGAGCTGGGTCCAGTGGGCCGAGGAGCGCTTCGAGCTGAGCGAAGAGGTGCGCGTGGCCTTGATCCGGATGCGCGAGCAGAAAAAGTAGCGCGCGCCGCCGGGCGGGCGCCCGGCCCTGTTCGTGGACTCGTGGGGTCGGCGCGGCCGGACGTCGGCAGGCCGCTGCCCGTCGCCTTGCTGGAGCCCGGTTCGACCTCGGGGGCCCGCTCGCTACCCTAGAGGGTTCATGCACGAGAATGACGAACCCCAGTCCGAGGCCCCCGACGAGCTGCCCGGTGCCGCCCCCGAGGGTGCCGCCCCCGAGGGTGCCGCCCCCGAGGACGCGGCCCCGGCCGATGCCACGCCCGCGTCCGAGGACGGCAGCGAGGGCGAGGCCGCAGCCGCTGCCGGGCCCGAGGTGCGTCCGCCGATCGTCGCCATCGTCGGCCGCCCGAACGTGGGCAAGTCCACGCTGCTAAACAGCCTCGTGGGCAGTCGCATCGCCATCGTGGAGGAGACCCCGGGCGTGACGCGCGACCGGGTGGGTGTGCTCTGCACGCTGGCGGAGCGGACATGCGAGGTCGTCGATACCGGCGGCGTCGGCATCGTGGACATGCAGGGCCTCGACGAGCATGTCGAGTCCCAGGTCGCCTCGGCCGTGGAGTCGGCGGACGTCGTGTTGTTCGTCGTCGACTCACGGGAGGGGCGCACGCCGCTCGATGAGCGCGTCGCCAAGCTCCTCCGTCCGCACTCCGACAAGGTGCTGTTGCTCGCCAACAAGGTCGAGACCGACCGCGTCGAGTGGAACGTCGGCGATCTCATGCGCCTTGGTTACGGCGAGCCCATGCGCATCTCCGCCAAGGAGCGACTCTTCCTCGATGATCTCGAGGAGAAGCTCGCCGAGATGCTCCCCGAGGGGCCGACCACGCCGCTGCGCATGGCGCCCCCCGCCATGCGGCTGGCCGTCGTGGGGCGCGTCAACGCGGGCAAGAGCACGCTCGTCAACTCGATGATCCAGGCCGATCGCATGATCGTGAGCGAGGTGCCTGGGACCACGCGCGACTCGGTGGACATCCGCTTCGAGCGCGACGGCAAGCACCTCACGATCATCGACACCGCCGGCATCCGCAAGGAGCGCACGGTCAGTGGCTCGGTCGAGTTCTACGCCCAGCGCCGCGCCGAGAAGGCCATGCGCCGCTCGGACGTCACGTTGTTCGTGATCGATGCCAGCTCGGACATCGCGCGCCTCGACCGCCAGATCGCCAGCTACGCGGCCGAGCAGTACCAGCCGATCGTGATCGTGGCCAACAAGTGGGATATCTGCGCCGAGGCCGGCGTCTCCACCAAGGACTTCCTCTCCTACCTCGAGGAACACCTGCCGCTGCTGCCGTACGCGCCGATCGTCTTCACGAGTTCGCTCAAGAGCCGCAACCTCGAGAAGGTGCTGGCCGTGGCCTTCAGCCTCTTCGAGCAGGCGTCCACGCGCGTCGGGACGGCCGAGGTCAACAAGGTCGTCGAGCGTGCCTACGCGCTGCGCAAACCGCGTCCGCGCCAGGGGCGCATCGGTCGCATCTACTACGGCAGCCAGGTGGACATCTGCCCGCCGACGTTCACCCTGTTCGTGAACGACCGCTACCTCTTCAAGCCGGATTACATCCGCTTCCTCGGCAACCGCTTCCGCGAGGACCTGCCGTTCTCCGAGATCCCGATCCGGATCTGGCTCAAGGCGCGCGAGCGCAGTCCTTCGAAGAACCTGAAGAACTGAAGCCATGCTGCGCTGGCCTCTTCTCGTCGTGTGCGCCTTGCTCGGGGAGGAGCCCCCGGCCCCCAAGGTGGCGCTGGAAGCCGCGGCCGACTTCGGCCCGGCACCCCAGCGCGTCGAGTTCGAGGGGGCGCCCGCGAGCGTGCAGCCGCCCGCCGGCACCTGGCTCGTACGCACGGACCGACCCGGGCCCGAGCGCTGGACCGAGCAGTACCGCCGCGAAGCGGACGGCGTCGTCCTCCAGGCCGCGGTCTTTCCGGTGCAGACCTCGCGACACCCGTCGCAGGCGCTGCCCCTGGTGATCGACGGCTTCGTACGCAGCCTCGGCACCGACGGCTTCGGGCAGCAGAACCGCGGCGGGGGCTTGTTGCTCGGTGCGCCTGCGGCGTGGAGCGGCTTCGTGGCCGTCGTGGACGGCAAGCGCATGCAGGGGCGCGCGCGCATCGTGCTGGCCGACGACGGCCATTGGGCCCTGGCCTTGGGGATGGCCCCGGACGCGGCTGGTGCCGACGCCCTGGCCCTGGTCGCGAGCTTCGCCACCAGCCTGCAGCCCTCGCGCGCCACCTTCTACGCCCGCCGCTTCGTGGATCCGGCCGTCCTCGCCGGGCCCGCGATCAAGCCCACCGGCGAGTCCGCGGTGAGCTACCGCGATCTGGCCGCCGTGCAGCTCGTGCTCGAGCTGGCCAGCGGCATGCGCTTTCCCCTGGCCGTGCAGCCGACCCTGCTGCGCTCGCTGAGCGAGGAAGCCAGCCAGGGCGCCGCCGCCTCGCGCGCCTCGTTCCGGGAAGTCGGCGCCGCCTTGGCGAAGACCGCCACCATGGCGCCCGCGGAGCGCGAGGCCGGCATGCGCGCCCTGGGTGTGCGCATCCTCGAGCAGATCTTCAATCGCGCGCTGGAGGGCTACGCGCCCGCCAACCAGTACCGCTTGGCGTGGGAGGCGATGGGCCGGCCCGTCGTGGGTGACGAGAAGACCGGCATCTCGTCGGGGGCGGCCCAGTCGCTGCACGAGATGAGCGCCTTCCTGGCCTCCCTCGCCGCCGACCGGGAAGTGCCGACGAGCGAGGCCCTCGGCCAAGCCGTCGTCGATGGCCTCAAGGCCCGCTTCGACGGGCTGGATGCGGACGCCCGGGCCGATGGGGCCCAGACCGGGGCGACCTGGGCCCGTCTGCGCTACGCCTGGGATCACGCCGAGCGCGAACGCCGGGTGGCCGTCCGGCGGGCCGTCTTGACCGCCCTGGTCGCCGAGGCCGACCGGCCGGCCGTCGAGGCCCTGGCCGACGAGGCCGCCGTACTCGCCTGGATGCACCAGCATGCCGCCGACGGCCCGGCCTATGCCCGCCGAGCGGCCGTCCTGGGCGCCGCACAGCGCACGGCCCTGTTCGCGATCCTCGGCGTCGAGGCTTCGGGCCATCACGTGGGCTGGTAGGCGTCCGCGCTGATAGGATCACCCGCCCCACGCGACCCGCGTGGCACGGAGGGATCGGATGCGACGCATCGGCTCGGCATCAGTACTGCTCGCGCTCCTGCTTGGCCTCGGGGCCTGCGGGAGCAAGGACGGCGGGGGCGGCAACGACCACGGCATCGCGATCGAGCCCGTCCGCATCACCCTGAGCTACGGCAACAACAGCCGGCCCTACATGCCGTCGCCCTCCAGCGTGGCGACGCAGGTTGCGATCGCGCTACGCGATGTCGGCTTCGACGTGACGCTCGACAAGAAGGAGTGGGCCTCCTACCTGCAGATGGTGAAGAACGGCGAGCACCAGATGGCGCTGCTCGGCTGGTCGGCGGACTACCCCGATGCCGACAACTTCCTCTACGTCCTGCTCGACAAGGACAACGCCGTCCCCGGCCGCGCGAACAACATCAGCTTCTACACCTCGGACGAGGTGCATGAGCGGCTCATGGCCGCGCGCAACACGCACGACCGCGCCGAGCGCACGCGGCTGTATCACGAGGCCCAGGAGATCATCTTCGAGGACTGCCCGATGATCCCGCTCGTCTACACCGAGAAGGCCATCGCCTACCGCAAGGGCTTCGGTCCGCTCGGCGTCGAGGCCATGTCCCATCCGATCCTGCGGCTCGTCACCGAGCCCGTGGACGGCACGCTCTCCTACCTCCGCGGGCAGGACTCCGTGCGCCTCGATCCCGGCGACGTCTCCGACGGCGAGAGCAGCAAGGTGATCGAGCAGGTGTTCGATACGCTGCTGCGCTTCAAGCCGGGCACGACCGAGGTCGAGCCGTCCCTGGCCACCTCGTGGACGAGCTCGGAGGACAAGGCAACCTGGACCTTCCAGATCCGGCCCGACGTGAAGTTTCACGATGACTCGCCGGTCGATGGTGCGGCGGTCGTGAATGCCTTCGAGCGTCAGCGCGACCCGGAGCATCCGCATCACTTCAAGGACGGGGCGTGGGAGTTCTGGCACGGCCTCTTCGGCTTCGTGAAGCAGGTGCGCCTCGGCGCCCATCCGATGGAGGTCGTCTTCGAGCTCGACGGTCCTGCGCCGCCCTTCTTCCTCGGCCAGCGCGCGCAGTTCTCCA
>JARGNS010000066.1:3400-11691 GCA_029213105.1 Planctomycetota bacterium | reverse complement strand
GTGCTCGAGGTGCCGTAGCCATGACGCTCACGACCCCCTGGGCGTTGCTCGGACTGGTGGCCCTGCCCCTCATCTGGTGGCTTCAGAAGCGGCTGCGGCGACCGCCGGACGTCGAGCTGCCGTCCTTGATGTTCCTGCTCGACGAGGCGGAGGCCCGGGCGCTGCCGCGGGGACGACTGTTCGATGCCGAGCTCCTGCTGGCCCTGGCCGCAGCGGCGTTGATCGCCGTGGCCGCGGCGGAGCCCGTGCTCGCACGCGCCGCGCCCCGCACGATCGTGCGCGTCGTCGTCTCCGGCGGCGGCGGTGCGTCGCGGATGGAGTACCTGCGCGCCGTGGAGGCGACCCTGGCTGAGGTGCGCGCCGCGAGCGGCGACGACACCGAGGTCGACGTCACGTGGCTGCCGGCCCATCCCGGCGACGGGTTCTACCTGCGGCGGCCCACGGACGACGCATTGCTCGCCTCGGTGCAGGCCGGGGCCGCGTCACGCCGTATCGTGATCTCGGACCGCCGTGGCCCCGTCGACACCCTCGCGGCCACCTGGGTCACCCTGGGCGCGGCGCGTGCGAACAACACCGGCATCGTGGCCGCGGCCGTTCATGAGGACGCGGGCGTGTCCGAGCTCTTCCTCACGCTGTTGCACCAGGGCCCGGCTCCCGTCAGCGGCCGGGTGGTGGTCTCGCCGCGGGTGCTGGTCCTCGCGGGCGGTCAGGCCGCCTTCTCGCTTGCCGCGGATGCGTACGCCTCCGTGCGCATTCCGCTGGGCGCCCTGGAGGGCGCGGACCTGCGTGTGCGGCTGGAGCGCACCGACGGGGAGCTGTGGGACGATGACCTCGCGTACGACGACGACATCGAGCTGACCCACGGGCCGCTCGGGGTCTGGGTCGACCGGGCGCTGCCCGCGCCCCTGACGGCGCGCATCCGCCATGCGCTCACGGCAGCCCTGGGCCAGGCGGGGTACGTGGACTCCGACTGGCCGGCCCTCTCATTCCTCGCGACGGCCGGTGCCGCGCGAGGCGGGCCCGTGCGGCTGCTGCTGCAGCCCACCGCCGAGGGCGAGAGCGTGCGCACGGCTCCGGCCGGCGTCGATCGGCGCGTCCCCGGTCGGCTCGTGGCGGACCTGGGTACGGTCGGCACGGGCTGGGCCTACGGCCCGGGCGCGGACGCGGTGCGCACCGGGGAGCACATCCTGCTCGCGCGGGTCGCCGGGGAGCGCGTGTGGCCCGTGCTGCTGCGTCATGGGCTGTGGGTGCGCCTCGCGCCCGATCCCATGCGGGGCGTGCCGCGCCCGGTGGACACGCCCTTCTGGCCGATGCTGGTCGAGAACCTCGCGGGCGAGGCGGGGGATGCCACGGTGGGGGGGGGCCACCGCGCGACGGGGCTCCTGGATGCGGCCTCCTCGCGGGTGGGGACGGCCCGGGTGCCTCTCGACCCCGCGCGGCTCGCGGCGTTGCCCCCGGCCCGCCCCGGCCGCGTGCGCTCCCTGCGCCCGCCGCTCGTGCTGGGCGCGCTGCTGTGCCTCGCGCTGCTCTGGTCCCTGCCCCGCTTGCGCCGGCGCTTCGCACGCCGCCGGGCCCTCCGGGCGAATCCGCACGTCCGCACGGCGCCGTCCGAGGCCTGACCCTCCGTGCCCCATTTTTTCGGCCCTGACCGCGGCCCGCGGCTTGCAGGATGACAGGCGCCACGGTCCAGGAGAGTCCCCCCATGCTTCGCTCCCGCTCGCACGTCCCTTCCCTGTCCGTCGTCGCGCTGGTCGCGGTGGCCCTCGTGCTCGGCCTGGCTGGCTGCGGTGGGGGTGGTGGCGGGCCCGCGCCTGTCTCGGATCCCGGTCCGACGCCCCCGCCCGTCGTGGACCCCACGCAGCTCACGTCGGATCTGCTCAGCGCCTGCGGCGGCCAGACGACGGTGGAGCAGATCCAGGCGGTCATCGCCCTGTTCCAGAGCGTCACGTCGGGCCAGGCGGAGGGCGCGGGCTTCACGGTCCTCAGCGGCCAGATCCAGAACGTGCCGGGGCTGGTCATCCCGTGGGAGCTCGACGCCGACGGCCAGAACGGGCCCGAGGCCACCGGCAGCTTCGCCTTCGAGGATGCGGGGGGCACGCCGAGTGTCCCGTTCACGCCCCAGCAGCTCATGCCGCTGTTCACCACCGGCATCGCCGGCCTGCCCGTGCTCCTCGCTGCCATTCCCGATGGCACGCAGTTCATCATGGTCATCGAGGACATGCCGGGCACGCCCAACGTCAGCGGCTCGACACGCGCGACCTTCCAGAGTGCGCAGCCGACCCTGTCCTCCGGCAACATCTTGGTCAGCGAGGGGGACTGCGCGGCGCAGACCACGTGGAGCAACGTGCCCATGAACAGCCTCACCGGCATGTTCCCCAACGCCGTCTTCAACACCCGCGTGACCCAGGTGAGCGACGAGCTGGTCGGCACCATCACCACCGATGGCACGAATACGGCCGTCGCGGATGTCAGCCTGAACAGCGCGGCGAACACCCAGTGGGAGATCAACCTGACCACCGGCCAGGTCACCCAGATCGTCCCGTAGCCCCCGAGAGGTCCTGCGGGGCCGCCCTGGGGGGCCTTCGCCTCCCGGCGCGCGGGTCTCCCCGGCACACCGTTCCTGGTGCTCCGGCTCGGACGCTTCGCGTCAAGCCCTGCGGCGAGGCATAGCCTCTGCGCATGCGTTGGCTCGCCGTACTAGCCGCGGCGCTGCGCCGGCTCCGTCAGCGGCCGGTGCGCACCTTCCTCCTCCTCCAGGGCACCATTTGGGGCGTGGCCGTGGCCGTGTTCCCCAGTGCCGTCATCCAGGGGACGCGCGAGGCCGCCAGGCAGGAGGGCCGCGTGCTCGGCGCCGATCGCGTCTCGATGCGGGCCGATACGACGTCCTCCGCGGCCGCCGTGCTCGTGCGGGACGACCTGCGGACCGTGCGGGCTGCGGTCCGCGAAGAGGGCACGGCCCTCCGCGGCTTGGGCGGCGCGCGCGTCGCTCGCACCGTGCCCGATCCCGAGCAACCGGGGACCCTGCTCACGGTGCTCGAGTGTGTGGTCGGCACGGAGGTCGCGCGGGGGCACACCCTGGCGGCCGGCCGGTGGCTGGCCCCCGCCGACGGACCGACGCGCTGCGTCGTGGAGGCCGGGGTCGCGGCGTGGCTCGGGCGCGCGGCGCTCACGCCGGGCGATCGCATCCAGCCCGCGGGTTGGCCGCACGAACTCGAAGTGGTCGGCGTGTGCGCTCCCCGACCGGCCCAGGCCCTCCGGACGAATGACTTGGGCTTCGACCTCGAGCACCCGCTCTACAAGAAGGTCGGCGTGCCGCTCCTCTTCGCCATGGGCATCCTGCCCGTGCCGGACGACTGGAAGCGCAGCGAGCGTTGCGTGCATGTGCCCGCCGAGGGAACCGACGAACTGCATTGGATCTTCCTGCGCGTCGAGCCCGCGCTGGTCGGCGACGTCGCGAACCGCATCCGGGATCGCATGACCGATGCCGACAAGTCCGTGGTCATGCTCTACCCGCTCGTGCTCCCGCTCGTCATGGGGGAGAAGGTCGAGCGGTTCGATGCCGTGAACCTCGCCATGTTCCTGGCCTGCCTGCTCATGGGCGCCGTGGTCATGATGAACCTGGGCCTGCTGAGTGCCTTGACGCGTGCACGCGAGATCGCCATTCGGCGGACCGAAGGCGCCACGAAGGCCGACATCGCGCTGCAGTTCCTCGCGGAGGGACTCATGCTGGCCCTCGTGGGGGCTGGCCTCGGCTGCGTCCTGGGCATGGGGCTCGCCCACCTGCGCGCCTCGCTCGAGCCCGTGGCCGGGTTCACGTGGACCTTCCCGGTGCGGGAGGCGCTCGTGGCGGTCAGCGTGGCCGTGGTCATCGGGCTGCTGGCCTCGTTGCTGCCCGCCCTGCGGGCCGCCTCCCAGGATCCCGTGCAGGGGCTCGCCGATGAATAGGCGCATGCGATCGGTCATCCGGGAGGGCCTGCTGCACGTGACGCGGCATCCCCTGCGAAGCAGCCTGACGGCGTTCACGAGCGCGATCGCGATCGCGGTGACCGTGAACGTGATCTCCCTGTCCTTCGGGATGCAGGAGGACATCGCGGGCGACGTCGATCTCTTCGGGCGGCACACGCTGGACGTGGGCGTGCCGCCCGCACTCGCGCCGGGCGTGAAGCGACCGAGCCTGGGGGAGGCCCAGGTCGAGCGCACGCGTCGCCTGCTGACGGGACTCGATCCCATCGTGGTGCCCCGGCGGCAGCGCGCAGCCCCGATCCGAGTCGATGGGATCGACGAGCCGTACCGCCTGCAGGTCGTGGCGGCGGCGCCCGCCTACCTCCGCACGCTGAGCATTCCCGTCGCCCACGGCCGTTGGCTGCGTGCCGACGATGCCCCGGGCAGCCCCGAACTCGAGGGGACGTGCTGCCTGGACGAGGCCTCCGCCGTCCGCCTCTGGCCCCAGCGGGATCCGGCCGAGGCCGTAGGGGCACGGCTCGAGATGCGCATCGACGGGGTTGCTCGCACGATGCGCGTCGTGGGCGTACTGAGCGATCCACTGCGCTATCGCGAGTTGTTCGAGACCTTCGACGAAGGTCGTGGCGCGCGGACCCTCACCAGTTCGCTGCTGTCGTTCCGCAACATCTACGTACCGGCGGCCACGTTCGGGCCGGGGGACTACACGGGCATCTCGATCGTGCTCCCGACGGACGAGGCGGTCCTCGAGGCCCAGGAACGACTCATCGCCGTCTGGGCCGATGCGCGCGACTTGGCGGCCCTCAGTCGCGGCTCGCTGATCGTGTTCGTGCGCAAGCAATGGATGGAAGCCCTGGGCACTTCGACGATGCAGGGCTCGATGGTCGGCAACCTCGTGTGGATCCTCGTGGTCCTCGTGGCCGCCGTGATGATCTCCACGCTGAACCTCATCACGGTGCGCGAGCGCTATGACGAGGTCGCGCTGCGCCGCTGCGAGGGTGCGCAGCGGCGCGACATCGCCCTGCAGATCACGGTCGAGGGCGTGACCACGGCGTTGATCGGGGGCATCGTCGGGCTACCCATCGGGTACGTCGGAGCCCACGTGTTGCGTGAAATCGTGCAGTTCCCGTTCCGGTTCGAGTTGCGCTACGCCGCGGTCGCCACCGGCGTGGCGATCCTGCTGGGCCTGATCTCGTCCGTCATTCCCGCGCGGCACGCAGCCACCCTGCAGCCGGCGCGCGTACTGGGGAGGCGCTTGCGATGACCGCTGATGCGAACAAGGCACACCCGCACGACCCGTTTCTCGTCGAGGGCTGCGCCGACGGCGCCGAGGCCCTGGCCGTCCTGGACGGCGTCGCGCGGACCTACCGTTCCGGAGCCGTGGAGGTCGAGGCCCTGAAGCCGCTCGATCTCTGTGTGCGCCGGGGCGACTTCCTCGCGGTCATGGGGCCCTCGGGCTCCGGCAAGTCCACCTTGCTGCACGTGCTCGGCTGTCTGGATCGGCCGACGGCCGGGCGTTACCTGCTGGATGGTCACGACGTCGCGCGGCTGTCGGACCGCGAACTCGCCGCCGTGCGCAATGCGGTCATCGGCTTCGTGTTCCAGCGCTTCCATCTGCTGGCCGACGAATCGGCGCGGCGCAATGTCGAGCTGCCCTTGCTCTACGCGGGCGTGGCGCGCGGCGAGCGCCGGCAGCGGGCCAGCGAGGCCCTGGACTCGGTCGGCCTGTCTGCGCGCATGACGCACCGGCCGAACCAGAGGAGTGGCGGGGAGCAGCAGCGCGTGGCCCTGGCGCGCGCGCTCGTGAAGCGGCCCCGGCTGCTGCTGGCCGACGAGCCGACGGGCAACCTCGACTCGAAGGCTGGCGAGCGCGTGCTGCAACTGATCGAGGACCAGAGCCGGGCCGGCACGACAGTGCTCATGATCACGCACGATCCCGAGGTGGCGGCGCGCGCCGAGCAGACCCTGCTCATGCGCGACGGCGGCCTCTCGCGCGCCTGAGCGCCGCCCCCTGGGGCTTCGGGGCACCCTCCGGAGTCGACTTCAGACAGAGCCACGGATCGGTCGATAGGACGTCGGAGATCTCCGTGCGTCCCTTCCTCGTCCTCGTCCTGCTGATGTTCGCCCTCGCCAGCCCTGCCCTGGCCGAGGAAGCAACGGCCTCCCAGGCCGACGAGATCTTCGTGCTCGACAACGAGTATGTGGTCCGCGGTCGCGTCGTGCGCGAGACGGAGGACAAGCTCGTCGTACGCCTGAGCGGTCTGCTCGAGCGCAACACCGTCACCCTGCGACGCTCCGAGATCCGCAAGCGCTACCTCCAGGAAGACTATGGCGCGACGCCGGTCAAGCGCCTGCGGGATCTCGACGCCCCGGTGCGCGCCACGTTCGACGGCCCCGTGGCCGCCCCGCGCACCACGCGCTTCGAGGTCGATGGCCACACCGCCCGCGCGGAGGGCCAACGCGTCCTGCCGGCAGACGAGCCGGACCTCGAGCGGGAAGGCTTCGGCGCGCGCCTCGTGCGCGTCACCCGTCTGGCCTTCCCCGGGAGTCTCGAGGGACGCCTGCTCGTGGGCTTCCTCGCCCTCCTGGCGCTGAGTGTCATCGTCGGTGGCGGAGCCCGCATGCTGGGGATGAAGGCGCTGAGCCTGCACGCGTCCACGACCCTGGGCTTCCTCCTGGGGCTCTTCCTCCTGGGAGACATCCTCCTGCACGAGGAGATGCTGCGAGCCGACCGGGCGCTCTGGGTCCTGCCCCTGCAGACGGGCATCTGGATTGCCACCGCGCGGGCCTTGCTGGAGGCCCCGCTGAGCCGGATCGTGCCCCTCTTCTCGATGGTGCTCTTCGCCGCGACCTGCCTCGTGTTCCTTACGGGTTCGTTGCTCGTCTCGCTGTAGCCCCGGAGGCCTCCGGGTAGACTCGGGGCATGGCCATCCTGCTCAGCATCCTTGCCCTCGTGATCGCGAGCGCCGCCTGCGTGGCGGCTTGGCGTGCACATCGCGGGGCCCATCGCCTGGCGCGGGAGATGGTGCAGTTGCGTGATCGCCTCGCGCAGGCCGAGGCCGGCCGGGCGGCCGCCGAGGCGCGCGTGGACGCCAGCCCGGTCGCGGCCCCCGCCGACGCGCACGTTGCCGAGCGCCTCGATGCCGTCGAGGCACGCCAGCGCGCCGCGATGGAGCGCGAGGCGGCCAGCGCCGGGGATGGTGTCCAGGACGCCCGCGACGAGATCAGCCGGCATCTGCGCAGCCAGGGCTATCAGCGCATCGTCTTCCTCGACACCGATGGGGAGGGCAGCGTCCTCGTCGAGGCCGAGCGTCACGGATCCACGGCCAAGGCACGCGCGTCGGTGGACGCAGAGGGCCGTGTTCGACTGACGTCCGTCAACTCGGTGCGAGCCTTCCCCTAGTGCTGCAGGCCCTCGCTCCGCTCGCCATCACGCTGGCCGCCGTGCGTATCGCGGATGCCGTCGCCCTGGCCCTGTTGCTGCTCTTCGCGCTCTGGGGGCTCCGCCGCGGCGCCCTCCGGCAGGTCCTGTCCTTCGGCGTCGTGGTCGGCGCCTTGTTCGTGGCCACCTGGCTCGCGCCCAAGGCCGAGAGCACGGTGGCCAAGGTCACCTCGCTGGTGGGGGACGTGCGCGAGGCCGCGGCCTGGGGCGCCGTGCTCTTTGCGGCCCTCGTCCTCGGCGGTGTGGCCCTCTCCTACCTGTGCTGCCGGCTGCCCGACCGTGCGCACGGCCGCGGCGATCGCCTGCTGGGCGCGCTCTTCGGCGGCTTGAAGGGCGCACTCGTGCTCGTGGCGCTGGGCTACGTCCTGGCGGCGGCCGGTCCTGGTGCCGGACCGTCACTCTCCCGGTCGAGCGACGCGCCTGTCGTCGTGCGCGAGGACTCTGCCTGGGTGGGGCGTCTGCGCGGCTCGCTGAGTGCCGGGGCCATGGCGCGCGGCGCCGACTGGATCGGTGGCGTGATCGAGCTGCCAGCCTGGATCAAGCACCGGCGCGCCGCGGTCGATGCGGCCTTGCAGGCCGAGGCGGGCTCCGCGCGTCGTCCAAGGCAGCACTGATCTGCGTCCGCCCCCTACGGCGGCATAGGATCGGGCCTCGGGAGGACTGCCACCATGGGCCGTGAAGGCTGGATCTACGCGATCGCGTTCCTCGCCATTCTTGGCGTGGGGGCCCTGATCATCCTGCCGCGGCTCGGCGCGCCCCGGGAGCCCGAAGCCGCACCGGAGGCGTTCGAGGAGGTCAGCGCACCTCGCGAGGCGGGGCCCGCCGTGGAGACCTTCGAGAGCCGCCCGAGCTACCCGTGGGTCACCGTGCGCGTGCGCGGGACCGGCGG
>JARGNS010000066.1:0-3390 GCA_029213105.1 Planctomycetota bacterium | reverse complement strand
CTGCGCGGTCCGTTCCGTGGTGTCGAGGGTGCGCAGGTCGAAGCGCAGACCCCGGAGACCGCGCGCGAGCAGCTCCTGCGCGTGCGCGCACGGGAGGCCTTCGTCACCTTCGGGGCCATCGGACACCAGTGGCATCGCGTGCCCGCGGCGGCCCTCGTCGAGGGGGCCCGGTTCGAGCTGCCCGAAGCGGCGCCGGCGCTCGTCGTGCGTGTGCGCGAGCAGGACGGCTCGCCTGCTGCCGGCGTGCCCGTGCGCGTCGAACCGGCTCCGCCCGGCCCCGCGCCCGAGACCGATGAGGGCGGCACGCTGGTCCTCGACTACCTCGCGCCGGGGCTCACACTCCTGGACTGCCACTCGGACATGCGCCGCGGCCCGCAGGTCCGCGTGCACGCCGGTCGCGACGAGACCGTGGAACTCGTGCTCGAGCCGGTCTGGCGCGTCCGCGGTCGCGTCGTCGATCCGCGGGGCGTCCCCGTGCCCGCCGCACGCGTGGAGGCGTTCGGCCCTGCCGGCTCCCTGGGCACGGTCACCGCCACGGACGACCGTGGCCAGTTCACCTGGCGTGGCCCGGCCGTGGCCCGGGTGGCGATCGTGGTGCGTGCGGCCGGCTGGGGTGAGGAACGCTTCGCCGCGACGCCCCCCGCGCTCGGCGCCCTGCAGTCCGATCTGGGGGACCTGGCCCTGCGCTCCGCCGGCGTGACGCTGACAGGCAAGGTGAATGCGGCGTGGCGCGGCGCCGACGCCCACATCACCGTGGCGCCGCGCGTCGCGGCCCCCCAGCGGGAGGTCGTCGGGGAGGGGCCGTTACTCGCGGGCCCGCGGCGGGTTCCGCGGGGCGCGGACGGTCGCTTCACGGTGCACGATCTGCCGGCCGACCTGCCCCTGCGCGTCGCCGCGCGCGGCGCCGGCGTCCCCGTCGATGCGGTGGTCGAGGGGGCGGCGGGGGCCGAGGTCGAGGTGCTGCTCGAGCCGCCGGCCGGGGAGAAGCTCGTCGGCGTCCTCCAGGATGTGGACGGGACGCCGGCGGCCGGTGTGCGCCTGCTGCTCTCGCCGGCCGCCCGCGATGGCGACCTGGCCGGCCCCGGCGACGAGGTCGTGCTGACCGGGGCGGACGGCTCCTTCATGCGACGCGGCCTGGTCGGCCGCGTCTGGTACCTGCGCGCCTTCGCACCGGGTCGTCGCAGCTTGCACCGGCGTGTCGTCGTGCCCTTGGCCGAGCCGCTGGCCCTGCAGTTCGAGCTGGCGCTGACCGATGCCCAGCGGCGCATCCACGGGCGCGTGTTCGACGGCATCCGCACCGAGGTGACGACCAAGGACGACGACGCCTGGGTGGGGCAGAGCTCCCAGATCGAGTATCGCGCCCCCCTGGCCGGGGTCGCCGTGCGCGCGGGGGGCGTCAGGGTCCTGACGGACGAGGAGGGACGCTTCGCGCTGGACGGCGTCGAGTCCCTGGCGCCCTCGGTGGGTCTGGCCTACGGCTTCGAGCCCGGACACGAGGGCGGTGTGGATCCACGCACCTACCTCGCCTCCGAGGTGCTCGAGGTGACGCCGGGCGGCGAGGCGCTCGAGCTGGTCCTGTGGAAGTCCGCGTCGCTGCGCTTCCGCGCCCTCGATGCGCTCGATGACTCCCCCCTCAGCTTCGTGCACGTGGTCCTGCGCACGGATGAGGGCCGCACCGTCTTCGATCGCGGCGTGGCCACGCGCGATGGCTTCGTCGAGATCACGGGGGTTCCTCCGCGCGGCTCCGAGCTCACGGTGGTGACCACGGGCCGCCGCTTCCGGAAGGCGCCGCTGCAGCTGCGGCCGGGGCAGGCCCTCGATCTCGGCGATGTGCTGCTCGTGGAGGGCATGCGCATCGCCGGTCGCGTCCTGGGGCCCGGCGGGCAGCCGATCCCCGGCGCGCGCATCGGGGCCTACGGCAAGGGCTGGCAGCACGCCGAGGCGGATCCGGGCCAGGACCGCGCGCTCTTGTTCCGGACGGCGGAGACCGACATCAACGGGCGCTTCACCGTCCGCGGCTTCGATCCGCGCAAGCCGGCCGACCTGGCCATCTGGGCGCGCGGCTTCGCGCCCACGGCCGTGCGCATCGAGCTGCCGAAGTTCAGCGACGTGATCGACGCCGACGTCGAGGTGAAGCTCGTGCCCGGCGCATTCCTCGTGTTGGACCTGCATGCGACCGGAACCCAGCGCGATACCGGGGAGCGCATCCGCGGGGCCTTCGTGGATATCGAGCACGCGCACGACGGCACCGACTGGCTCGACCTGCTGCATCGGGGCTTGTTGCGCGGGCCCTGTGCCTCTTCAGCCGATTGGCGCGCCATCTCCGAGCAACTGCTCTATGAGCGGCGTGGTGTCGAGAGCTACGTGATCGGGCCCGTGCGGCCGGCGCCGTACACCTTGTGGGTCGAGCGTCCGGGCTTCGAGCGCCTGCGCAGCAAGATGACGGTCATCGATCCGAAAGAGACGATCCTGCTCGACCTGGCCCGCGGCGGCGAGCGTCAGTTCGGCGGCCGCGTCACGCGGCTCCTGTACGAACTCTCGCGCGCGAGATAGCGCCTAGCACTTCCGGGTCGCGAGCCTCTTGCGGGTGTCCCGCGTGGCCTTGTTGCGCTCGCCCTCGAGGGTGCGCAGGACCTCGGGGGTGATGTCCCCCGTCGGGTACTTCCCATCCATGCAGGCATGGCAGAACGCGCCGACCCGCTCCGTCGGTCCCTTGACCGACTTCACGAGGTCGTTGATCGACAGGTACACGATGGCGTCGGCGCCGATGCGCTCGGCGATGACCTTGTCGCTGCGGTTGTTGCGCGCCACGAACTCGTTGCGCGTCTGCATGTCGATGCCGTACGGGCAGGGATGCTTGATCTTGGGCGAGGAGACGCCGACGTAGACCTCCTTCGCGCCGGCGTCACGCACCATGGCGAGGGTCGCCTTGGTGGTGGTGCCACGCACGACCGAGTCGTCGCTCAACAGGACCTTCTTGCCCTCGAGCTCCATGGGCAGCGTCGTGAGCTTCGCGCGCACGTTGCGCTCGCGGTTCTCCTGCTGCGGCATGATGAAGGTGCGGCCCACGTAGCGGTTCTTGAGCAGCCCCTCCCGGTAGCGGATGTCCAGGGCGCGTGCGCATTCCAGCGCAGCGGGGCGTGCCGAGTCGGGCACGGGCACCACCACATCGGGCTTGAGGCGGCGGGCCTGCACGCGCTGGGCGAGGGCCTCGCCCAGCCGGATGCGCGCCTTGTAGACCGAGATGTCGTCCAGCACGCTGTCGGGACGTGCGAAGTAGACGAACTCGAAGATGCAGGGACGGTGCTGCTTGCGACCCCGGCCCGCGACGGTCTTGCGGTGGAGCTTGCCGTTCGGCTCGATCACAAGGACCTCGCCGGGGTCCATGTC
>JARGNS010000065.1 GCA_029213105.1 Planctomycetota bacterium | reverse complement strand
CATGGAGCGGCGTGGCTTCACCACGGACGAGTACCGCTTGTTCCATCCGAGTGGGGCCATCGGCACGAAACTCACGCTGCGCATCGTGGACCTGCTGCGTGGCGAGCACACGAACCCCGTCGTGGCGGTCGACGCCACCTTCCAGGAAGCGCTCGAACGCGTCACGGGGAGTACGCTCGGCGGCACCAGCGTCGTCGACGCCGCCGGCGTGCTGGTCGGCATCCTGACCGACGGCGATGTGCGCCGCTGCATCCAGAACGCGTCGGGCAGTGTGGGGGACCTCCTCGAACGCCCGATCGGCGAGCTCATGACCCGCGCGCCGACGACGGTCGCGAGCGAGGCCCTGGCCCTCGACGCCCTGCGCACGATGGAGAGCCACGAACCGCGCCCCATCTACCTGCTGCCCGTCGTCGACGCCGACGGCCGCCCGGTGGGCATGGTCCATCTCCATACGCTCGTCCAAGCGGGGCTGACGGCCGACCGCAAGTCCTGAGGCATTCTCCCCCATGAGCATCAAGCCGACCCTCTTCCGCGAGTACGACGTGCGTGGCCGCGTGCCCGAGGTGTTCCCCGACGCCGTCGACGAACTGACGGACGACAACATGCGCGCCCTGGGCCGCGGCTTCGGCACGCTGGCGCGTGAGCGCGGTCTCGAGAGCGTCGTGATCTGCCACGACCTCCGGCACTACAGCGCCCGGCTGCGGGACTGCTTTGCCGAGGGCCTCGCCGCGTCCGGCGTCGACGTGATCGACATCGGCTGCGGCCTCTCGCCCACGCTCTACTTCGCGCAGATCCACCTCGACAGCCCCGCCGGCGTCATGATCACCGCGAGCCACAACCCCCAGGGCTGGAGCGGCCTCAAGATGTCGCTCAACTACGTGCAGACGATGCTGCGCCCCGAGATCGAGCAGTTGCGGACGATCATCGAGACCGAGGCCTACGCGTCGGGTTCGGGTCGGATCGAGCAGCGCGACCTGCGCGCGGCCTACCTCGATGACATGGTCAGCCGCGTGTCGCTCGCGCGCCCGCTGAAGATCGTGCTCGATCCCGGCAACGGGACGGCCGCGCTGTTTTGCGTCGAGGCGTTCGAGCGCGTCGGCGCCGAGGTCGTGCCGCTCTTCTGCGAGCCGGACGCCGACTTCCCGAACCACTTTCCCAACCCGAGCGAGATGTCGGCGCGGGAGGCCATTCGCGCGAAGGTGCGCGAGACCGGTGCCGACCTCGGCTTCAGCTTCGACGGCGACGGCGACCGCCTCGGCGTGCAGGACCACGAGGGCAACGACATCAACGCCGATCGCATCCTGATGATGCTGGCGCGTCCCGTGCTCGCGAAGAACCCCGGGGCGACCGTCGTCTTCGACGTGAAGTGCACGCAGGCGTTGCCCGAAGATATCGAGGCCCATGGGGGACGGCCCCTCATGTGGAAGACGGGGCACTCCTACATCAAGTCGAAGATGATCGAGGAAGACGCGCTGATCGCCGGAGAACGCAGCGGGCACATCTTCATCCGTGACGGCTTCCACGGCTACGACGACGGCATCTTCGCGGGCCTGCGTCTGGCCGAGTACGTCGCGGCAGGCGATAAGCCTCTCTGCGATCTGCTCGCCGGCGCGCCGCAGTACGTCACGAGTCCCGAGATCCACATCGACTGTGCGGACGAGGTCAAGTACGGCGTCATCGAGCGCGTCGTCAGCGACTTCAAGGCCGAGTTCGGCGAGCGCGTCAACGACATCAACGGCGCCCGCGTGACGTTCGAGGACGGCTGGGGGCTCGTGCGTCCGTCTTCGAACCTGCCCGAGCTCGTGCTCGTCTTCGAGGGGCGCACCCAAGCGGCGATGGATCGCATCAAAGAGCTGTTCCGCGAGCGACTGGCCTCCTACGAGGGCATCGGCAGCACGTGGCACAACGAGTAGCCGGCTCGCGTCGCCCTCTCGATGGGCTGCTCGCCGCGGTCGGCAAGGCCGCCGCGCCCGCCCTGCGTGCGCTCTCACGCCGTGCGATCCTTCCGCTGGAGGGCGCCCTCGACCTGCCCGGCTTGCAGGGCGAGGTCGAAGTGCACATGGACGGGTACGGCATCCCGCATGTGCGTGCCGGCAACGACCCCGATGCGTTCCGGGTGCAGGGCTTCCTGCACGCGCGCGACCGCTTCTTCCAGATGGACATCATGCGGCGCGTCCTGCGCGGTGGCCTCGCGGCCGTCGTGGGGGAGCGCTCCCTCGGTCGGCTCGCCCTGCCGCCCTTCGGGGAAGACGCGACGACGGTCGATGCCGATCGCCTCATGCGTGTCTTCGACCTGGCGCCGTCGGCGGACCGTGTGTGGGCCGAGGGCAGCCCCGAGGGCCGTGCCCTGCTCACGGCCTACGTGGAGGGCGTGAACCACTGCATCGAGCGCCTGCGCCGCGGTCGGCCCCTGGAGCACCGCCTGCTGGGGCTGCCGCTCGAGGCCTGGAAGCCGACGGACTCCATCCTGGTGGCGAAGGGCATGGCACTCGGCCTCGCTTTCAAGTGGCGCGCGGCCCCGGTCATCGCGGCCATCGCCGATCGGCTGAAGGACGCGCAGGAGCACCTCGACCGCATCCTGCCTCCCGTGCCCGGCGAGGACGCCCTCGCCCATACGCGCTTCGTGGCCGAGGGACTGGCCGAGGCCCTGCGCTTCGTGCCGCCGGCACCGCCGACGGGCAGCAACGCGTGGATGGTGGGCCGCGGACGCACGGCGAGCGGCAAGCCGCTCGTGGCCAGCGACCCGCATCTCGAGCTCTCCCTGCCGGCCATCTGGTATCTCGCGAGCCTGCACGGGCCGCGCTATCAGGCCGTGGGCTGCTCGCTGCCGGGGCTGCCGGGGGTGGTGATCGGTCGTACGCCGACCATCGCCTGGGCGTTGACCAACGGCATGCTCGACGACTGCGACCTCTGGACCGAGTCGCTGGACGAGGGCGGGGGGCGCTACCGCCTGGACGGTGTGTGGGAGGACCTTGCCTGCGAGACCCAGACCATCTCGGTGAAGGGCGGCGACGACGTCCTGTTCCGCGTGCGACGAACGCATCGTGGGGCACTGCTCACCGATGCGTTCCCGGGCTACCGCGGCCCCGCGTTCTCCTTGCGCATGGCCCTGCATGAACCGACGCGGGATCTCGACGCTTTCCTGGGCCTCGGCCGCAGCCGCACGGTCGCCGACGCGATGGCGGCCGCGCGCACGTACGGATCGCCTGCCCAGAACCTGCTGGTGGCCGACGCCCACGGGGACGCGGCCTACCGGTTGATCGGCTTCGTGCCGCGGCGCTCGATCGTGGAACATCCGAGTCTGCCCCGCGACGGCTCGACGCGCGCGTCGGACTGGGATGGCTGGGCTCGTCACGACGAGCTGCCGCATCGCACCCTGGGCCCCGCCGACGAGGTCGTGTCGGCGAACCATCCCCCGGCCGATGGCGCCTACCCGCTGTACTTGAGCCACCTCTACGAGCCCGACTACCGTGCGGAGCGCATCGCGGCACTCCTGGCGGGGCGCGAGGACCTCACGCGCGACGACATGCTGCGCATGCAATCCGACACGGTGTGCGCTGCGCTCGGGCGTTTCCGGCGCGCCGTACTCGATCCGTACCTCGACGAAGCGCTCGCGCAGCGTCCGACCCTCACGGCGTTCGCCGAGGCGGTGCGCTCGTGGGATGGGGCGGAGGCCGCGAGCGACCGCGGAGGCGTGCCGTGGCACCTGCTCTACCACCACCTCGTGCTACGCGTGTTCGAGGCCAAGCTCGGCACGGAGCTCTGCGCGCACTGGATGGGCGTGCTCAACCTCGTCGATGCGGCGCTCCTCGATGCCTTCGAGAACGAGGCGAACCCGTGGGCGCCGCCGGCCGAACGCGCGCGCCTGCTCGGCGACGCGCTCGAGGCCGCCGAGGCCGATCTGCATGCGCGCGGCCTGGCGCTCGACGCCCCATGGGGTTCGTTCCACACCCTGGCCTTGAAGCACCCGGCCGGTGCCGCGGCCCCCTTGGCCGCGACCTTCAACCCGCCGCCCTTCCCCGCCGATGGGGGGCCGTTCAGCGTGGTGTCTGGCCAGTACCTGCACGCGCGCCCGGGTCCGGTCATCGCGGGGCAGAGCTACCGCCACGCCATTGACCTCGGCGATCCGCAGGCCGGGCGCATGATCACCTTCGGTGGGCAGTCGGGCCACGTGGGCTCGCCGCACTACGCTGACCTGACGCCGCTGTGGCGTGCCTACGACACCGTGCCGATGCACTTGGAGACGCCGCCGCCCGAGGCCGTGGTCGTGCGCTTCGTGCCGGCGTAGGACCTGCCGGCGTAGGACCTGCCGGCGGAGTGCCTCGGCCGCGTGACGGTCCGCGACCGGCAAGCGGTCTAGGCGTCCGGATCCGGAATCGAGAACTTGAGCCAGCGCTCGTCCTCGGCGCGTTCGTCGATCGTGACGAGGCCATAGCGCGCGAGGCGCGCCGCGGCTTGACGGACATCCGCGAGGTGGCGGGCCGTGCGGCTGGAGACCCGGGTCAGGTCCAACCATCCGTTCGACTCGTGCTGCGTGTCCACGATCGTGTTGAAGGTGGCGGTCTCGAGAGAGGTAAGCGGCTTTTTCATGGGCGCCCGAAGCATAGCGCCGAGAGCCCGGGGACGAAGCGTCTGTTGAGGGATCCGCCCCGGGTCCTAGTTCGCCAGGGGCTCGACGACGAGCCCGGCCTCGACCAGCCCGACGGGCAGCGGCTGCCAGGGGCCGGCGGCGAGGGCCTCGTCCACGGCCGGTCCGGCCTCGGCGTTCGGCAGCAGGATCAGGACGCAGCCGCCTCCGCCGGCACCGCAGATCTTGCTCCCCAGGGCCCCGGCGCCGCGGACAGCCTCGTCCAGCGCTTCGATGCCGGGGGTGGAGACGCCCGGGGCCATGGTCCGGCGGGCGTTGCCGTCGGCCAGGATCGCCTCGAAGGCCGCGTCCAGGTCGTCTTCGGCCAGGGCGGCCCGGACCCGCGCCGCGTGGCCGGCGATGGCCTGGAGCGCGTTCACCGTGGTGGCCTCCCCCTCGAGGTAGGCCCGCACCACGCCCCAGTTGGTGATGCCCGAGACATGCGGCTCCCCCGTGTAGGCCAGCCGCAGGCGCGCCGCGAGCGCGTCCAGGTCCACGGGCAGCCGATCCACGACGAGGTCCCCGATCCGCCGCTCCAGCGCCAGGCAGCCCCCCAGCAGGGGCGGGAAGTAGTCCTGGTAGCCGGTGGGGGTGCCGAGCAACGCCGTTTCGACGTCCTGGGCCAGGGGCTGGATCTCGTGCGGCGCGATGTCCCGCCCGGCGGCGGCATGCAGCGCGCCGAGCACCGCCCCGAGCAGGGCGGAGGAACCGCCGAGCCCGCTGCCGGCCGGCAGGGGCGAGTGCGTCTCCAGGGCGAAGCCCTCGTCGAGGTCCGCCGCCCGGGCGGCGAGTCCGAGCAAGGCCAGCGGACAGCGGCCCTCGGCCAGTGCCAGCTCGAGCGCCGAGCGGTCCGCGTAGGTGACCTCCTGGCCGAGGTCGCGGCTCGCCAGGCGGATGGAGCCGTCGGCGGTCGGACGCACGCGGGCCTCGACCGGCAGGTCCAGGGCGGCGTTGACCGTGACGGCCGGGCGGCCCAGGGCGAGGTTGATCGGCCAGATGTCGAGGGTGCCCCCGGCGAGGTCGATTCTGACGGGGGCGCGGGCAAGGACGGCTTCCACGATCATCATCGTGCCCGGAACGACCGACCTCCTGAGTAGCATCCGGTCACGATTATGGAGGCGGCACGGGCGCAACCCCGGTCATCGGCATCTCCTGCTCCACGCTCCCGGCCCTCGAGGTCGGCGACCACCGCCGCTTCGCCCTGCCGGACTACTACGTGGAGTGCGTGGTGGCGGCCGGCGGCCTGCCGCTGATCCTGCCCAACATCGATCCCGACACGGCGGCCGCCTATCTGGCCCGCCTCGACGGGGTGGTTCTCAGCGGGGGTGGGGACATGGATCCGCACCTGTTCGGCGAAGACCCGCATCCCGACCTCGGACTCGTCGATGGCAGGCGCGATCACTTCGAGCTCGAGCTGTGCCGCGGCATCCGCGAGCAGGGCATTCCCGTGCTCGCCATCTGCCGTGGCATCCAGGTGTTGAACGTGGCCTACGGCGGCACGGTGATCCAGGACATCCCCGCACAGGTCGAAGGGGCGCTGGGGCACATGCAGAACGCCGTCCGCCGGACGGCGTTGGGCCATGCCATCGACATCGAGCCGGGCTCGCACCTGCACGCGATCGCCGGGAGCGATCGCACGCGCGTCAACAGCTTCCATCACCAGGGCGTGGGCCAGGTGCCCGAGGGGCTGGCGGTCACGGCACGCGCCCCCGACGGCATCATCGAGGCCCTCGAGGATCCCAAGCACCCCTGGTGCGTCGGCGTGCAGTGGCACCCGGAGCGGCGTCCGGACGACCCCCTGACGCAGGGGCTCTTCGAGGGGCTCGTCGAGGCGGCGCGCGCCGTCGCCCACGCGGGGGCGTAGGCCCAGGCCCGTTCGGTCCCCGTTCGCGCCCCGGCAGGGGGCGCGCCCTTCACTGCGGGGCCGACCCGGTCGATGGGAGAGGGACGTTTTGCAGGAAATGTGGGCGCGTTGGTTCCACAACCGCGTCCAATGGACCCTCACCCATGAGCTCGCGTTTCAAGATTGCCCTGTCCCTCGTTGGTGCGCTGGCCCTGGCCTGCGTGCTCGTGGTCGTCCTGCGCGATCCGCCCCAGGCCTCCAGCCAGGACGGCTTCGAGCTCGAGGGCGATGACCTCGGCACAGGCTCCGGTGGCGGCACGGACACGGCCGACAACCCCCGGCTCGAGGGCACGGGGGACGCCGCGGCCAAGGGCGCCCGCGTGGGCCCCGACGGCGGTGGCAGTCTCGTCAACGCCCGCGACCCGAGCGGGATCGACTACTCCGACCCCGAAGTCCGCGAGGCGGAGCTGCGCCGCCTGCTGGGGCAGGGGAGCGTCGACTGGCAAGGCGTCGCCAAGATCGTCGGTCTGATGGAGGAGCCGATCCCGCAGGAGCTGCGCGCGGCCTTCCTCAACGGCCTGACCGTGGGGCCGCGCCGCAACCAGGCGATGTTCGCGTTCGCGGTCCTGCGCGACGAGAGCTTCGTCGAGGACCTCTTCACGCTGCTCGACGACACGGGTGTCGTCCGCGGCGCCCGCACCGCCGTCTTGAGTGCGCTCTGGCAGATGCCGGGCGGCGACCGCGACGCCATCGTGCGGCAGCTGGAGAGCCGCCTCTCCGGGGATGTCGTGAAGGATCAGCAGCTGCTGCACGCGGCCAACCGGCGCGGCGGCCCGGAAGCGGCCCGCGCGCTCTCCGAGTACCTGCAGACCCTCTCGAACCCGCGCCAGGTCCCGCCGCACATCCTGCGCTCGCTCGATCTCACCGACCGTCAGACCGCCGAGGTCTTCGCCGCTTCGCTGGGCGAGGTGAAGTCTCCCAAGGTGCTCAAGGCGATGATCACGGCCGCGTCCCAGCCGGGAGCGCGTGAGATGGTCCAGCCGCTGCAGGCGCTCGACCGCGACGGCATGCCCGACGACGTGCGGCAGCAGGTGCTCGACGCCATGGGTCGCATCGGCGACACCGCTTCGGTGGACTACCTGCTGCGCAAGGCGGAGGAGCCCGGCATCTTCGGCGACCGCGCGGTGCAGGCCATCGGCTCGCTCAACACCTCCGCCCGTGGGGTGGCCGGCGTGCTGGCGAAGGCACTGGACGGCTCGGCGAACAACCCGCGCCCGCGCAAGTACAAGAAGAGCCTCCTCATCGCGCTCGGCAACTCCAAGTCGGTCGAGACGATGCGCGTGGTGGCCAAGACCCTGGACGATGGCGACGCCGAGGTACGCCTCGCCGCCGTCGAGGCCATGGGGCGCATGGGCCACCGCTCGCGCGGCTACGTCGACAAGCTCGGCAGCATGTACGACAGCGGCGGCGAGAGCGAGAAGCGCCGCGTCGCGATCGCACTCGGCAGCATCGGGGGCGAGGACTCCATCAAGCAGATGCGCCGCATGCTCAAGGGCGAACGACTCAACCCCAGCCTCAAGCAGACCCTGCTCATGGGCATGCGGGCCGCCCAGCGCCAGCTCGAAGACGAGCGCAAGGCCAGCGGCAGTCGCTGATCGGGTGCCCGCGGCGATAGGATGGCGCGAACGCCATCCTTCGGCGTTTGGATAGGTCCATGCCGTCCCGCCCGCGCACCCACGCCCGCCGCGTCCTCGTCTCCATGACGGTGGCCTTCTGCCTGCTGGCAGGCGGACCGCTGGGCAGCGCCCGCGCCGAGTCGGACGCACGCACGGCCCAGGAGGCCGTCACAGCCCTCAAGCGAGCGCTGAAGAAGGACGACCTCGCCCAGCGCAAGATCGCCGTGCGCGACGTCGGGCGTCTGTGCGGCCACCTCAACCGTGCGCAGCAGCTCGGGGCGGCCAAGGTCCTGCGCAAGGGCCTGGAGCAGACGGAGGACGACCCGGAGGTGCGCCGTCTCATGGTGCGCGCCCTGGCGCGCATGGCCCACGAGCATGCCTGGATCCCGGTGATCCTCACCTCCACGGACGATCGCCATCCTGCGGTGAAGGCCCAGGCGCGGCAGGAGGTGCTCTCCGGGGGTGCCGACGAGCTCAAGGCCTTCGCGAAGATCCTCGCCAACGAGACGAGTGCGTCCTTTCGCGCCGAGTTGCTGTTGATGCTGCGCGACCGGCGCAAGCCCGACGCGGCGCCGCTCCTGCTCGAGCGCCTCGGCGACAAGAGCCGCATCGTGCAGGCCGCCGCTGCGGAGGCCCTCGAGGCCGTGAGTGGCGAGGCCCACGGCTACGACGTGCAGCGCTGGAAGGCGTGGCATGCGCGCTGGCTCGCGAACCGCCCGAAGGAGGCGGGGCCCTCGGTCAGCACCGGCGGGGACGTGCCCGAGCCGCCGCCGCACATCTCGCGTTCGCTACGCCCGGACTTCTACGGCTTGCGACTCACCGCGAAGGACATCGTCTTCGTGGTGGACATCAGTGGCAGCGTGGGCTCGGGCGGCTTCGGCCGCGCCAAGAAGCAGATCATCGACGCCGTGTCGTTGCTCGGCAGCGACGTCCATGTGGCCGCCCTGTTCTTCTCGGACAAGGTCCACATGTGGAAGAAGGGCGCCATGGTGCCCGCCTCCCCCCTGAACAAGGAAGACCTGATCCTCTTCTTGCGGGGCCTGGAGCCGGGCCGCTCGACCGATGTCTACACCTCGCTCAACGCGGGCCTGGCCATCCTCGACCATCGCGTCAAGGCGAAGCAGAAGGCCAAGGAGCCGTTCCGCGAGCCCGTGACCATGATCACGGTGAGCGACGGACGCGACAACATGGCGGCGCTTCCGCCGCGCGTCGTAGCCGACAAGCTCGACCGCTTGGACCCGGCCCTGACGGTGTTGCACTCGATCGTGCTCGGCTCGAAGCCGAGCCCGCTGATGAAGGCCATCGCCACGCGCGGCGGCGGCCACTGCCTCTACCCGAAGCGCTAGGCTACTTTTTGAGTGCGGCGCGCAGCTGCGGGTGGGTCTTGCCGTCCCGCATGAGGGCCTGGACTGCCTCGCTGCGGCCCTCGGCCGGACGCGCCTGGGCGGCGGCGACGCGCACGTGGATGGGGCGCGCCTTGTCGATGATCACGTTGTCCAGTGCGCGGGCCGTCGTGCGGTCGATGCCCTCGGGCATCGCGCCGAGGAAGAACGCGACGGCCGGGGCGGCGGTGTCGTCCTTCAGCAGGGCAATGCCCTTCAGGGCCAGGTCGGCGATCGAGTCGCGGGCGCGGGCATCGGCACCCTCGAGGAGGCGGGACGCCAGCTCGAAGGCCTCCTGTCCGCGGGCCCCGGCGAGCCCTTCGGTCGCCGCGAGGATGGCGAGCAGCCGGGGGCGGATCTCGGCCTGCTTGGCGGCGGGCGCGCTGGTGTAGTACGCGATGGCCGCCGAAGACGACATCGTGAGCGTCTGGCCCTCGTCCTCGATGACGAGTTCGAGTGCTTCCCCCGGCGCCGACTCGGCCGTGACGGCCTTGCCTTGGCGCTCGGAGATGGAGCGCACCTTCTTGCTGGCGCCGCTGCCGCCCACGAAGTCGTAGATCAGGCCACCGAGGACGGCGACGCCGATCAGCATCATCGCGATGCCCTTGCCCTTGGGGGCGGGAACGGCCATTTTCGAGGCCGCTTCGACGCGTCCGGCGATGCCGGGGCGCATGCTGGCCTCCTGTTTGGAGGGATCCGTGGGGTCGCCGGCAGGATTCAGTCGCATCGTTTGGTCCTCTTCGGGTCGGAGGGCCGGCCCAATCGTACAGTACGCGGCACCATGGAACTTCACCTCGAGACGGCAGGCGAAAGCCACGGGCCGATGCTGACGGCTTTGCTGGCCGGGATCCCGGCGGGATCCCCGGTCACGGAACGCTACATCAACGCCCGCCTGCGGGCTCGTCAAGGCGGGGCCGGGGCCAGCCCGCGCCAGCGGACCGAGAAGGACGAGGTCGAGTTCACGGCCGGCGTCCGCGACGGACACGCCACGGGCAACCCGATCGCGCTCCACATCCGCAATCGCGATCAGACCTACAAGCACCTGCCGCCGGTCCACGCGCCCCGCCCGGGCCATGCGGACCTGGCCGGTGCGCTCAACCGCGGCCTGACGGACGCCCGCGACATCGTGGAGCGTGCCAGCGCGCGGGAGACCGCCGCCCGGGTGGCCGCCGGCGCGATCGCGGCCGAGTGCCTCGAGGCGCTCGGCATCCACGTGCTCGGGCATGTCGTCGCGGTGGGGGGGCTCGACGTCTACTGCGAGCCCGGCAGCGACCTCGAGGACGCCCGGACCCGCCGGGAGGCGAGCGAGCTGCACGCCCTCGGAGCCATGACCGCGCAGGACGAAGCGCTGGCCCTCGTGGCCCAGGCCAAGAAGGCCGGCGACACCCTCGGGGGCGTGATCGAGGTCGTGGCCGTGGGCGCGCCGGTCGGCCTCGGCGGCCACGAGAGTCCCGAGACGAAGCTCTCCACCGGCCTCGCCGCCGCCCTCATGGGCGTGCAGGCGGTGAAGGGCGTCGAGATCGGCCTGGGCTTCGGCTCGGCCGCGCTGCGCGGCAGCGCGCTGCAGGACGTGATCCTGCCCTCGCCGACGGGCGGCGTGCCCGCGCGTGGGGGCAACAACGCCGGCGGCATCGAGGGCGGCATGAGCAACGGGCAGCCGATCGTGCTGCGCGCGGCCATGAAGCCGCTCGCGACCCTGCGCGAGGCCTTGCCGAGTGTGGACCTGACCACGGGCGAGGCGGCCCCGGCGCGCGTGGAGCGCAGCGACGTGACGGCCGTGCCGCGCCTGGCCATCGTGGCCGAGGCGGTCGTGGCCCTGGAGCTCCTGCGTCACGTGCGTCGTCGCTTCGGGGGCGCGCACCTCGAGGAGGTCAAGGCGGCCATGGCCGCGCAGCGCCAGCGCATGGATGACACGCTGGCGCCCTAGTCCGGAACGATGTCTCGCGGCGATGCCGCGACGGTATGGTGTTGCGAGCGCCGGTGTAGCTCAGTGGTAGAGCAGCTGTTTTGTAAACAGCAGGTCGTCAGTTCGATCCTGACCACCGGCTCCAACTTTCCCCATGAGGTGCAGGGTGGACGAGCCCCTCCAGCGCACCATCCACTTCGTGGGCGGCTTCTTCCTCGGGGCCGCCGTGGGCGGCACGATCGGCGCCATGGTGGGGACGTGGGTCGGCTACCACCAGCGCATCCTGCACGAGCCCCTACAGCGGCTCGAGTACGAGTGGGCGTACGCGTGGCCCTTCGCGCTGGGCTTCGGCC
>JARGNS010000064.1 GCA_029213105.1 Planctomycetota bacterium | reverse complement strand
CATCGCGGATCGGCATGCTGTTGCTGACGAACAGGATGCCCTCCGAGGGCATCACGTGGGTCATGCGCTGGGCGAGCCAGGGCTCGGAGAGCTCGGAACCTTCCGCCGCGCCCGCACGGATCGCGGCTTGGATGGCCTCGTGGCGCTGGCGGAGTGCCTCCGGCGGCTCCGACGTCTTGTCGTACTCGCGCAGGGCCTCCCAGACCGCGTCACACCAGTGATCGACGGGGGTCACGAAGCGGTGGGTGACCCGGTGCCCCGGGTCGATGCGCTCGGGCGTGGGGTCCACGACGATGTAGTGCTCGGCGCCGCCGGCGTCGAGCCAGGTCTGGAGGCGCTTGGACAGCGGGCGCGATCCCAGCTGCAGGACGAGCGTGGGCTCGAAGCCCCGCCCGAGCAGTCGATCGACGTGGTCCATCCGGTGCGGCGGCTCCATGCCCTCGGCATAGTGCGTGCGCGCGTCGGTCCACACGGGCCATCCCGTCGCGTGCGCCAGGGCGTCGATGCCGCTGCCGTAGCCGACATCGCCCACCACGATCAAGCCGTCCGTGACCTTGGAGAGCTCGGCGGCGAACTCGCCAAGCCACTCGTCGCCAAGCGGGCACGGCGCGATCGTCTCTTCGGTCCAGGTGAAGGGCGCCTCGTTCGCGAGCCACCCGTCGAGTCCCTCGAGGCAGCCGGCGTCCCACGGCGCGGCGCTCGGCGCGAGCGGCTCCCGGAACGGGCAGTTCAGCTGGACGGGCCCGGGATGCGTCGAGCGCTCCGCCATGAACACGGCGTGGTCGACGGTGGTGAGTACCGAGCGGGCCGGGGTGCGGTCGTCCGGCACGGGCAGGTCGAATGCCCAGCGCGTGTGATCGGCGAACATGCGCGTCTGTCGCACGCTCTGGTTCGCGCCGACCTCGCGCAACTCGTGCGGTCGGTCGGCGGTGAGCAGGATCAGCGGGACGCCATCGAGCGACGCCTCCACGACGGCAGGCAGGAGATTGGCTACGGCCGTCCCCGACGTCGTCACGATGGCCGCGGGGCCTGCGACCCGGCCGATGCCCAGGGCGTGGAAGGCGCCACCCCGCTCGTCGTTCCAGATCGTGGCCCGGGCTTCGGGGTGCCGCGCCACGGCCTGCACCAGCGGCGTCGAGCGCGAGCCGGGGCAGACGACGAAGTGATCCACGCCGTTGCGAACCAGTTCCTCGACGATCAGATCGCCCCACAGACTCTGGATGTTGGGCGCGTCAGCGAGCATCGACGGCCTCGAGCGCATCGGCGAGCACCTTCATCTTGTCTGCGGTCTCCTGCCACTCCGTGTCGGCGTCGCTGCCATCGACGATGCCAGCCCCGGCGAAGAGTTGTACCCAATGTCCGCGCAGCGTGGCACAGCGCAGGGCCACGGCCACCTCGGATTCGTCCTGGCCGAAGCAGCCGATGGGCCCCGCGTAGAGGCCACGGTCGAACGGCTCGACCTCGCGCAGGAACGCTCGGGCCCGTTCGGTCGGGACCCCGCACACGGCCGGGGTGGGATGCAGGGCGCGCAGCAGCTGGGCGTCGCCGACCTCGGCGCGCAGGCTCGCCACGACGGGCGTGTGCAGGTGCAGCAGGCTCGCCAGCGTGCGCACGGCGGGGGTGTCGGCGGCGTCCACCTCGTCGGCGAGGGGGGCCAGGGCCTCGACGACGTGATCCCGCACGAGGGCGTGCTCCGCGCGGTCCTTGGCGCAGCCGGTGAGCTCGTCGGCGAGCGCTGCATCGGCCACCGGCTCCAGCGTGCGCGCGCGCGTGCCGGCCAGGGCCTCGGTCTCCAGGCGTGAGCCCTGGCGGCGGTAGAGCCGCTCGGGAGACGCCGCCACGAAGGCCTCGCCGACGGCGGGCTGCACCAGCAGGTGGTAGGCCCGCGGCTGCTCGGCGCGCAACATCTCGAGCACGTCGATCTGATCGAGTTCCATGCACTTGGACATGCGCCGCGCGAGCACCGCCTTCGAGAGGCTGCCGTCTTCGATGCGCTCGAGCAGCGCGCCGATGCGCTCGCCCCAGCGTGCGGGGTCGTCATCCTCGCCGTGGGGCGTGACGGTGTCCGGCATGCGCAGGGGCATGGCCCCTTGCAGCAGGGCCTTGCGTGCGGTGCGGCGCTGCACGTCGTACCAGCCCGACTGCATGCCCTCGGCCACCCGCATGTTCACGGCGAGCGTGATGTCATCGCCTTCGCGTCGCATCTCGACGAGGGGCAGGACGAAGCGGGCCCGGTTGAAGGAGACCCACTCGGGGTCGGGTTCGCGATCGAGATCGAAGCGGACGGTGCCGACCAGGCGGAAGCGCCCCCCAGCCTCGCCCGTCAGGACGCGCTCGCGCAGGTCGTCCAGGCCCGCGAGGTCCTTGCCCTCGGATGCGGCGGCGGTGCCGATGCCCGCCAGCTCGAAGGCATCCTCGCGATCGGACCAGTACATGCGCGGGATGCCGGCGAACGCCCGCAGCCAGTGGACGGGTGCGCCCGTACCGAGGGGCTGCTCGATCCGCAGGAAGGAGGTGTCGGCGACCAGGTCGCCCCGGCGCGCCTCCGCGTCATCGAGGGCGGCGGCGAGCGCAGCGGCGCCTGCCTGCGCATCGTCGCGCGGGTCCAAGCGCAACAGGCGCGTACCGCTCGTGGTCATGCCGAAACCCTACGCGAGCCCGGGGCTCAGCGGCCCTTCTTGCGGGCTGCGACGGCCGCAAGCGCGGCGCGGGCGTCGAGCTTGCCGTGACCCCAGCGCGGGTTCGGCACGGCGCCGGTGTGGTCGTCCGCACGCGCGCTGCGCTGGAGGATCGCCCGGGCCTCGGCGCCACTCAGGGTCGGATCGAGCTCGAACATCAGCGCCACGACCCCGGCCACCATGGCGGCGGATGCGGTCGTGCCGCTGGACATGCCGTACAAGCCCCCGTCGTCGGCCATGACGTGCTTGCGCACGCCGGCCCAGTCCGAGCCGCGCGCATAGGTCGTGGCGACGCGGTCGGCTTCGACGCAGAGCGTGACGCCGGGGCGGCCGTCGGCCGTGGGGCCGGTGCCGCTGCCGAGCCACAACGCGCCGGGCTTGCCCTCGCCCATCTGGCCGAGTCCGCGCTTCTGGATGTTGCGCCACTCGTTGCGCAGGATCGCGCAGCCGACGACGACGGCGTGCTTCGCCGAGGCGCCGTCCCACAGCGAGCCCGGGGCGACGTGGTTCAGGAACTTGTTGAAGGGCTCGTCCATCGGGTTCTCGGGGTTCGGTCCGATGGTGGCGCTGAAGCGGCCGTCGCGCACGGTGGCCCCGCGCAGCGTGATGTCGTAGCGACCCGGACCGCCCACGAGGTCGACGCGGATCTGGCGCTTGCCTCCGAGCGTGAGGATCTGGTTGCGCGACGAAGCCAGGTGGTAGTACTGGAAGTCCTTGCCCTGCTCGGACTTGCCCGTCTTGGGCGCCTTGTACGGACCGGCGCTGCCCGCGGGCGTGCGCAGCGAGACGTCGAAGCGGTCCGTGCCCGGATACCAGAGGTCGACGATGACCTCGCCCTCGGCTTCCTTCTGGACCTGCAGGGTCACGGACGCTCCCTGCGTCAAGCGGCCCGCCGCGCGGTTCTTGCGGTCGCCCTTGTCGCTGGAGCCGGTCACGAAGGCGACGCCCTTCGTGTCCGGGCCGACGAGCGCGTCGATCTCGCGGCATAGCTTGCTCGAGCCGTCGGTGGGGCCCCCGACCTGGCCGTAGTTCATGAGGATCACGAGCGGCAGGCCGACGGTCTTGGCCTCCGCCACGCAGAACTGGATGCCGGCGCGCAGCCGGCGGAGGTCGAACCAGACGTCCTTCTTCGTCTCGCCGTCCTCAATCGGGCGCACCTGGCGCAGCCGCGTGCGCTGCCAGGCGTCGGGGTCCAGCTTGAGCTTCACGAAGAGCAGCTTGGCGTGGGGCGCGACGCCGCGGTAGCGCAGGTCCTTGCTGCCGCGCCCGTTGCCGGCGGCCAATCCGCAGCTGGCCGTGCCGCGGCCTTCCTTGTCCTCGGTGCCGAGCGCGGCGCCCGCCTTCAGGGAGAGGTCGATCTGCGCCTTGCGGGTGATGGTGCCGAAGCCGTGCGGGTTGCCCTCGGCCTTGGCGCCGTCGTCGTTGGTGAGGTCGAGCATGGCGAGGACGCGGGTATCCCCGGCCTCCGTCCGGAAGGCGGGGTGGGTGTGGTCGAGCCCGCGGTCGAAGACGGCCACGATCACCCCGCGTCCCGTGACGCCGTGGTGCTCGCGTGCTGCGTCGACGCCAGCCTTCCCGCGCGCCTCGTCGAGCGCCGCCGCGGGCGGGGGGAGCATCCAGAGCAGTGCGAGCAGGCACGCGCAGGTCATCTTCATGCAGGGGACTCTACCGCGCCGCCCCCGGCCGCGTCGTGGCGCACCTGCTGTCGATCGGCTTGCGGATTTCACGCGTCGCGCCCCGGGATCCCGTCGTTTGCTAGGGGCATGGGGGCTGCCGGATCACGCGCGCGTCGTTTCTGGATCGTGGGGGCGCTCGCACTGCTCGTGGGGGGGCTCGTCTGGTACGCGACGCGGCCGCCGAGGGGCAGCGTAGGCCCCGTCCAGGGCGTCCCGCTCGAGGCGCCGCCGGCGCTGATCACCCGTGGTGAGGCACCGCGCGTGCCCGATACGCCCCGCGGTCGCGGGGAGGCGGAGCCCCAGGCCGAGGAACACTGGTTCGAGGCGCTGACCCTCGACGAGGAGATCGCCGACAGCACGCCCGAGATCATCGCCGGTCGTGTCCTGGACGAGAGCGGGGCGCCGGTGGCCGGCGTGTGGGTCCGGCTCGCCTTCGATGACGGCGAGCCGCCGACCGCGGACTGGGACGACTACGCCTTCGAGACCGAAGAAGATGGCACGTTCCTCTTCGAGGAACTTCCCGCCAAGCGGCTGTTCCGTGTCATCGCCTCCCGGGCGGTGCCGCGTACGCGCGACTGGCGCAAGGGACGTCCGCAGTCCGACAGCGAGGTCGACTGGGTCGAGCGTGTTGTCGTCGAGGGCATCCACTCGGGCCGGCGCGACGTGCGCGTGCGTATGCGCGCGCGGCCCCGCGGCGATGCGGCGTGGACGGCGCGCATCCGGGTCATCGGTCCGGATGGCGTGGACGTACGGCGGTGGAGCTACACCGAGTGCTCGAATGGATCGATGTGGTCCAGCATCGAGGGCTGGGTCGAGCCGGAAGGCACGGCGCCGGGCGTCGTCCACTTCAACAGTCCGCCGCCATTTGGCCTGATCATCCACGGCTGCGTCGATGAGGAGTACGAGCCGCTACCGATCGCGCCCGGCTACGTGCACGGCATCGTGCCGGACGCCGACGTGTACGTCGTGCATCTCAAGCGTGCGCACGGCATCCGGGGGCGCGTCGACCTGCCGGCGGGCATGGACACGGCCAACGTGGTCGTCCGCTACGCGATTCTCGCCAACGGCCGCGCCGAGGATCCGACGCTCGTCTCCGACACCACACCGCCCGGTGCGTGGGACTACGACATGACCGGCACCGAGGAGGACGGGCGCTTCGAGCTCGAGGGACTGCCGCCCGGCCGCGTGCGCCTGATTCCCCTGCCGCCGGGCGCCTCGCTCGAGAACGCGCCGGACGACCTCGGCATGACGGTTGAGGTGGGCGACCACGATGTTCGCCTGCCGCTCCCCGAGCATGCCCGGATCCGCGGCACCATCGACCTCGCCGCGACGGCCGAGGCGGAGGGAGTCCACGTGCAGGTGCATCTGCGCCGACGCGTGGGGGGGCGCGACGTCGTCGTGTGGTCAGGGCATTGGAGTGCGGCCGACCTCAAGGCCTCCGGCGGCGCCTTCGAGACCGACGTGCGCCCGACGGATGAGACGTACGACGTGGAGGTCTGGGCCCAGGGGACCCTGCCGGGCCCCGACGGCACCACGAGCGATGGGCCGGTCGCCATGCGGCGTGTGGCGCGCGTCCAGCCCGGCGGCTCACCGCTGTTCGTCGTCCTGCAGCGCCTCCCCGCCCTGTCCGGGTGGGTGGTCTCCGGCGACCCCTTGCCCCGCGCCTCGACGCCGCTGGGCGAGGGCAGTTCGGGCTATGGCCGGCATCACGCCGGGGTCCGCGTGTTTGCACTCTCTGCCCGAGCACCCGCGCTCGTGCGTGCGGCGCATGTGGGGGGCGACGCGGCGCTCCTCGATCTGGGCGGCGACCTCGAGCGGCTCCTGCAGGGGATGGGGGACGCCAGCCCCCCCGAGCCGCGCGTCCTGCCGCCCCCCGGCTTCGGCCCGTGGTCCACGCAGACCGACGCCGGGGGGCGCTTCCACTTCGCCGCCTTGCCGCCGGGGCGCTACATCGTGTGGGCGCCCGGACGCGTGGGCTTCCCGCAGCTCGGTGTCCCCGCCGGGACCCGTGACGCGCTCGTGCACCTCGACCCGGCCACGCGCATCTCGGGCCGGGTGCGTGCCGGCCTGGGTGCCGTGCCGCCGGGCTTCCTGGTGGAGGCCCGTGACAGCCAGGGCCCCGGGCGCGTGCGGGCGAGCAGCGTCGTTCGCAGCGACGGGTACTTCGAGCTCGTCGGGCTCGGCGCGGGCCCGTACCTGGTGACCGCCCACCATGCGCGCGATCCCTCGGATCCGCGCGTCGCCGCCTACGCGGGAATCGCAGGCGGCACGCAGCGCCTCGCGCTTGCGCTGCGGGAGGGCCGGGCCCTGGCCGGTCACGTCGTCGATGAGCGCGGCCACGCCGCGCAGGGCGCGCGGGTCATCGTGACTTCGCCCGGTGAGCGCCGGGTCGTGCATGCGGGGCCCGGTGGGGCGTTTCGCATCGGGGGGCTGCTGGGGGGCACGTTCGCCCTGCGTGTCGAGCTGCCCGACGGCCGCGTCCTCTCGGCGGAGGTCCGCGGCGGCGCGGAGGACCTCCGGCTGCTCGTGCCCTAGCCGTTCGGGGCCGCCGCCGCGGCCGGCCTGGATGCGCCCGCCGTGAGGGCTGGTCCGTTGGAAGGTCCTGGGCGCGAGCTGCTGGAGGTATCTTCCTCCGCATGCATGCGCCCCAGAGCCCCACCAAGCACTATCCCGACGTCGATCCCCGGCCGAGCTTCCCGGCGATCGAGCGGGGGATCCTTGCCCGCTGGGCGGCCGAGGGCACGTTCCAGAAGTCGATCGATCAGCGACCGGCCGGCGAGAACGGCAGCAACGAGTACATCTTCTACGACGGGCCGCCCTTCGCGAACGGCCTGCCGCACTACGGGCACATCCTCACGGGCTACGCCAAGGACGTCGTACCGCGCTACTTCACGATGCGCGGCAAGCGCGTCGAGCGTCGCTTCGGCTGGGACTGCCACGGCCTGCCCGCTGAGCTGGAGAGCGAGCGCGAGCTGGAGATCTCCGGTCGCCAGGCGATCGAGACGTACGGGATCGACAAGTTCAACGATCACTGCCGTACGTCGGTGCTGAAGTACGCCGGGGAGTGGGAGCGCTACGTCACGCGCATGGCCCGCTGGGTCGACTTCGAGAACGACTACAAGACCATGGACCTCTCCTACATGGAGAGTGTGATGTGGGCGTTCAAGCAGCTCTACGACAAGGGGCTGATCTACGAAGGCCATCGCGTCATGCCGTACAGCTGGGCCGCCGAGACGCCGCTCAGCAACTTCGAGACGCGCATGGACAACAGTACGCGTCCGCGCCAGGACCCGGCCGTGACGGTGATGCTCACCCTCGCGCCGGTCGACGGGGACGGCGGCGTGCCGCACAAGATCCTCATCTGGACGACCACGCCGTGGACGCTGCCGTCCAACCTCGCCGTCGCGGTGGGGCCTGACATCGATTACGCCGTGCTCGAGCTCGAGGGCGTGCGCTATGTCCTCGGCGCGGCCACGGTGGCCAAGTTCGAGAAGGAACTCGAGGGCGCGACCCAGGTCGGGACGCTCAAGGGCCGCGAGCTCGTCGGCCGCGGCTACGAGCCGCTCTTCCCCTTCTTCGCCAACCACCCGAACGCCTTCCGTGTGCTGCCCGCCGAGTTCGTCGACACCGAGGACGGCACCGGCGTCGTGCACATGGCGCCCGGCTTCGGTGAGGACGATCAGCTCATCTGCGAGGCGCATGGCATCGACATCGTCGTGCCTGTCGATGACAGCGGCCGCTTCACGAGCGAGGTGGCCGACTGGCAGGGGATCAACGTCCTCGAGGCCAACAAGCCGATCATCAAGCGCCTCAAGGAGTTGGGCGTCCTCGTCAAGCACGAGAGCTACGTCCACAACTACCCGCACTGCTGGCGTACCGATGAGCCCCTCATCTACCGGGCGCTGAGCTCCTGGTACGTGCGCGTCACGGACTTCCGCGACCGCATGGTCGAGCTCAACCAGGAGATCAACTGGATCCCGGAGCATGTGCGCGACGGCCAGTTCGGCAAGTGGCTCGAGGGCGCGCGCGACTGGTCCATCAGCCGCAATCGCTTCTGGGGCACGCCGATCCCGATCTGGCAGAGCGACGATCCCACGTACCCGCGCATCGACGTCTATGGCTCGATCGCCGAACTCGAGGCCGACTTCGGCGTCGAGGTGACCGACCTGCATCGGCCGTTCATCGACGAGCTGACGCGGCCGAACCCCGACGACCCGACGGGGCAGAGCACCATGCGCCGCGTGACGGACGTGCTGGATTGCTGGTTCGAGTCCGGCTCGATGCCGTTCGCCCAGGTCCACTACCCCTTCGAGAACCAGGAGTGGTTCGACCACCACCTGCCGGCCGACTACATCGTCGAGTACATCGCCCAGACGCGCGGCTGGTTCTACACGTTGATGGTTCTCGGCACGGCGCTGTTCGACAAGCCGCCGTTCTTGAACTGCAGCTGCCATGGCGTCGTGCTCGACGAGAACGGCCAGAAGCTCAGCAAGCGCCTGCGCAACTACCCCGATCCCGAGGAGGTCTTCGAGACCATCGGGGCCGACGCCTTGCGCTGGTTCCTGATGTCCTCGCCCATCCTGCGTGGGGGCGACCTCAAGATCGACAAGGAGGGCTCCGGCATCGGCGATGTCGTGCGCCTCGTCATCAACCCGATCTGGAACGCGTACTACTTCTTCACGCTCTACGCGAACGTGGATGGGGTGCAGGCGAGCTTCCGCACGGACAGCAAGCACCTGCTCGACCGCTACATCCTGGCCAAGACCCGCGCCCTCGTGGAGCAGGTCACGACCGCGATGGACGCCTACGACATCGCCGGCGCCTGCCAGCTCGTCGTGACGTACCTGGATGCGCTGACCAACTGGTACATCCGTCGTTCGCGCGAGCGCTTCTGGAGCGCCGACGCGAGCATCAAGCAGGATGCCTACGACACGCTCTACAGCGTGCTCGTGACGATCTGCAAGGTCGTGGCGCCGCTGCTGCCGCTCATCAGCGAGGAGGTCCATGCGGGCCTCACCGGCGAGGAGAGCGTGCATCTGGCCGATTGGCCGGCGTTCGATCAGCTCCCGGCCGATCCGGCGCTCGTGGCCGACATGGATCGCGTACGCGACGTCTGCTCGACGGCACTCGCCCTGCGCGAGGAGCACGGCCTGCGGACGCGCCTGCCCCTCGCCGGAGTGACCCTGGCGGGCGCTTCGGCCGCCGGTCTCGAGGCCCTGGCGCATCTCGTGCAGAGCGAGGTCAACGTGAAGGCCGTGCAGCTGAGCGAGGACCTCGAGGCCCACGGCCAGTTCGTGCTGAGCCCCGACCGCCGAGCGCTGGGACCGAAGCTGGGCAAGGCCATGAAGGACGTGCTCGCGGCCGTGCGCTCCGGGGACTGGACCCTGCAGGACGACGGCAGCGTGGCCGTGGCCGGCTACACGCTGGCGCCCGAGGAGTTCGAGCTGAACCTCAAGCCCAAGGAGGGCGAGGCCAGCCAGGCCCTGCGCACGAACGACATGGTCGTGGTGCTCGACGTGGACGTCACGCCCGAGCTCGAGGCGGAGGGCTATGCCCGCGACCTCGTGCGCAAGATCCAGAGCGCCCGCAAGGACGCGGACTTCAAGGTCACCGACCGCATCGGCGTCGCCGTCACCCTGCCCGCGGGTTGCCTCGCGGCCATCCAGACCCACGAGGGCTACATCCGGGAGCAGGTACTCGCCACCGAGTTCCGCTACGGCCCGGGCCCCGAGGGCGCGCACACGGTGAGCGATACGCTCGCGGGGGAGCCGGTGGCTCTCAGCGTGTGGGTCGGCTGATCTTCCCCCTGGAGGGGGCATGCGACCTCGGGGGTGCGCACCCGAGGACAGCGAGAGCCAAGGCAGGGCCTGCGAGGAACTGCTACCGTCCGGCCCTTCGCGTACCGCGGGTCTCGGCGAGCTCGAGCTTGGCCTCGTCGATGTAGCCCCACGGCTCCGGCATGGGGACGCCGTGGCCTGCTGCGGCGCGGCGGACGCCGGCGTAGGCTTCTTCGATGCGGTTCAGGGCGGCACGCACGCCGGGCTCGTCGTCCGTGAGGAGTTGGTACAGGGTGCGGTTGCGAGGGAACGCCTGGGCTGCGTGCTCCCAGGCCCTGCCCAGATCGATCACGGCGGCCTCGACGTCCTGCGGAAGGGTCAGCGGTCGGTAGGAGTCGGGGCCCCGGCGGATGAACCGCCGCGACACGATGACCTGGCCTTCCTCCCTGGAGAGGAGCTTGCACTCCTTGAACTTCGAGGCGAACGAGCGAGCATCCATGGGCGCGGGGATGGGCGTGCCCGGGTCGATTTCGACCTGCAGCTCCGGGATGGCGCGCTGGATGGCCTCCTCCGGCGACATGGCGCTGTCCTCCGAGGGGGCGGCTACGGCCCAGACGAACGCGACGAACCCCACCAGGCCCATGATGATCTTGCCGAACATGTCGTACTCCCGGACGCACACCCGCGCGCCGCTCGGGAGGCATGTACGGAATCAGGTGCCGGCATCGCAGCTCCCCGGAATTCGGCCGGGGAGGCCCAGACTCGTGGCGTGGCCCCAGCGGTCTCGCCCAGGCCCTCGGCGCGCGGCCCGGTCATGGGGGCCGGTTGATCCGGCGGAGCGGGGCGTTGTACGCTCGCGGTTCCCCGACATCGAGAGGACGCCCACCATGGTTCGCATGTTCGTTCGCCACTCCGTCGCCGACTTCGGCGCGTGGAAGCCCCACTACGACAGCTTCGATGCCGTGCGGGCACAGTACGGCGTCCGGGCCGCCGCGGTGTTTCGCGGCACGACCGACCGCAACGAGGTCACCGCCTGGCACGACTTCGACACGCTCGAGTCCGCCCAGGCCTTTGCCGGCGCGCCCGAGCTTGCGGCGGGTATGCAGGCGGCCGGCGTCACCAGCGAGCCGCAGATCTGGTTCGTCGACCGGGACATGCCCGCCTGATCCACGCGCCGGAAGGCGATCGCCGCGGCGCCGAGGATGCTCGCGCCGAACCGGCAAGCAGGTAGGCTCGCGGCGGATGCTGCTGCCCATCGGCGATGAACCCAACGATCCGCAAACCACCGCGTGGATGAACCATGCGCTGATCGGCGTGAACGTGCTGGTGTTTGCGGTCCTGCTCTTCCAGCCCAGGGGCGAGGTCGAGTCCTTGCTGGCGCGCTGGGCCTATGCGCCCCGGGACCCGTCTGCCTTGACGCTCCTGACGAGCATGTTCCTCCACGCGGGCTTCCTGCACCTGCTCGGGAACATGCTCTTCCTCTGGATGTTCGGCGACAACATCGAGGTGCGGCTCGGGCCCTGGGCGTACCTGGCGGCGTACCTGCTCGTGGGCGCCGTCGCGACGCTCGTCCACGGTCTCGGGGCGGACCAGCCCGTGATCGGGGCGTCGGGCGCGGTGAGCGGCGTGCTCGGCATGTACTTCGTGGCCTGCGGCCGGCACCGCGTGCGCCTGCTGCTGTGGCTCTACTTCTTCATCACCGTGCTGCACGTGAACGCGCGGATCGTGGTGCTCTTCTGGTTCGTCCTGCAGGACGTCATCCCGACCGTGCTGCAGCTGCGCGGC
>JARGNS010000063.1:4227-12067 GCA_029213105.1 Planctomycetota bacterium | reverse complement strand
CGAGTTGAAGGACGCCAAGACGGCGTTCGGGCTGCTGGATGCCCTGCTGCGCGGCCATCCCGCGAAGCTGGCCACGGGGCCGCGGGCGAAGGGTGACGCCCGCACGGTGGCCTCGAACGTGTTCCTCGCCCAGACCCGGCGCGGCGAGTGGGTGAAGCTCGCGATCGTCCACCGCGACAAGACGACAAGCAACTGGCAGCAGTACGCCGTCTCGATCGCCTACACGCTCAACCCGGACGAGCCCGTGTTCGCCGCCGGTACGGGGGATCTCGCGAAGGCCGGATTCGAGTTCTCCACGGCCGCCATCCGCGCGACCGAGCACGAGATCGTGGCCGAGAAGCAGAAGGAGGCCGACGAGAAGGAGCGCCACTACCAAGAGCGCATCACGGCCCTCGACGAGCGCGCGCTCGACCTCCAGGGCCCGGTTGCACGCCCGGGCCACAAGGTGGCGGCCGTGATGGCGCGTGGCCACGCTGCCAAGCTCGGCTCCTCCAACGCCTACGCGGCGGCCTCGTTCAGTTTCGAGCACGACACCCGCGACGACGTCAAGGCGACCCGCAACGACTGGGACTTCGTCTACTCGGCCCACGGCGGGGATGACTGGCTGCGCGTGAGGACCGTGACGGATGACCGCGGCCTCATCTGGGACCTCGGCGTCATGGACTTCGAGCAGGCCCTGCGCGGCGACGTCCCCCCCACGGAGGGGCTCGAGCGCGCGAAGATCCAGGCGGGCCACCTCTACTTGATCCATACGCTCGACAGCGAGACGGATCACTGGGTGCTCATGAAGGCCCTCGAGGCCGAACCCGGAGAGGCGCTGATCTTCGAGTGGGTCGTGGTGGAAGACCCGACAGCACTACGCCGTACGCTGCAATCGACCGACGAGGACCTCAAGGAGCCCTACGCCCGCCTGCAGGTTCTCAGCGACCACGGCGGCGGGAACCCGCACCGCGCGTTCCTCGATGGCTCGAAGAATGCGTATGTCCGTGAGTTGAGCGCGGACCCGCTCGACCTCTCCAAGTCTTCGAAGGGGGGCCGCCGCAGCATGGCGCACGTCGTCGGGGGGCTCGTGCCGGAAGGCAAGGTGTTCCGTGTCCAGTCGGTGGAGTACACGCTCCACTTCGACCACACCGATCGAGTCGACTCAGAAGTCCGCATCGGCGCCTTCAAGCTCCTCGACGCCGAGACAAGCCGGCAGCGCGGGGCGAAGAAGGGCGACATCACGCTGTTCACGGCGGACGGCGGCCTGCGAACCGTGACGGCGAAGGACCTCCCCCTGCGGGGCACGATCCAGGTGGACATCCCCATCCGGCGCGACCAGGAGAAGACGGTGTTCGTCGAGGGCGCCAGCTACACGCGCACCGACGTGGTGCTGCGGGGCCGCCTCGAGGACGCCGGCACCGAGGCGCCGCAGCATGCGACCTGGAACGACAGCGCGTACCGCTCCGCGCACTGGGCGCTCTTCCGCGTGCTGCGCACCGAGACGGACGCCCTGGACGCGCGCATGTTCGCGCTGGAGCGCTACCCCGGCGCGGTGGCGTGGTTCGAGCGCGTGCGTGCGCACGCGACCGAGGCGAGCTTCCAGGCCAAGATCGACGCCCTGCTGGCGCTGCTGCGCAAGTAGGTGTCGGCTACGGCGTGGCGTCGAAGCGCAGCACGCGCGCGGGGTTCACGATGCGCGTCACGAGGTTCTGGACGTCGTCCCAGACGTAGAGGACGCGGCCCAGCGGCTCCTCCTGGTAGCGGTAGCTGCCCTGCAGGGTGTGGGCCTCCCCAAGCGCGGCGAGCGTACCGCGGTCGGCGATCGTCGCGGGCTGGCTGAGCACCACGAGACGGCAGGAGTTCCCGTCGGCCGTGCCCGGGTCGACGTCCTCCCCGGCGAGCTCGGGCGTCTCCCCCCGCGGCATGGGCGTGGGCACCAGGTTCGGATCACGCGCCTCCACGATGGCGGGCGGCGCGAGCCGCGGCACGGCAAACACGGCCAGGATCGCGGCACAGGCGACAAGCAGGACGACAGCAGTCTTCATCGAAGCGGTTCCCCCACCCCGCGCAGAGGCACGGGGTCTACCTCGTGGGCATCGACCAGCGGGGCGCGCCGACTTGAGCGCAAACGGCCTGGAGCCGCCGCGACGGTCGGCCCCTCGGGTAGAGTCCGGCACCGCTCCCCGGAGGATGCCCCATGGCTCGATGGATGTTCGCTGGCTTGATCCTGCTCGCCCTGGCCCTCTCGCTGGGCTCGCCCGGCCAGGCGGACGCCGCGGACAAGGGGGAGCGCGGCTACTACCGCCAGCCCGCGCTGCACGGCAACACGGTCGTCTTCGTGGCCGAGGGCGACCTCTGGTCGGTCTCCGCGACCGGCGGCACGGCCAAGCGCCTCACCAGCCACCCGGACACGCGCGTGGCGTTCACCGCGCGCTACGAGGGGCCGCGCGAGATCTACGTCATGCCCATCGAGGGCGGCCGGCCCACGCGCCTCACCTACGGTGCCGGCCGTGTGCGGACCGTGAGCTGGCGCGGCAAGTCGCTGCTGTACTCGACGCGCCGCTACGCGGGCCTGCCGGACATGCAGCTCGTCGCCCTGGACGTCGACTCGGGGCACGAGCAGCGCTGGCCCCTCTCCCAGGCCGACGAAGGCATCCTGACCGACGCCGACCGCACGCTCTACTTCACGCGCCTGCCGTTCCAGGGGAGCCACTGCAAGCGCTACCAGGGCGGCAGCGCCCAGCAGCTCTGGCGCCTGGATGCCAAGAACGACGCCGAAGCCGTCCCCCTGACCGCGGATCACCCGGGCACCTCGAAGAGCCCCATGCTCCTGGACGGGCGCCTCTACCACCTGAGCGATCGCGACGGCACGATGAACCTCTGGTCGATCGCCTGCACGGGCAAGCCCGAGCCGATGCAGCACACGTATCACAAGTTCTTCGACATCAAGGAGGCTTCGATGCACGGCGACCGGGTCGCCTACCGCATCGGCGCCGACATCCGCGTCTTCAACCTGACGACCGTCGAGGAGACGACGCTCGACATCCGCCTGCAGACCGATGCCGACCAGACCCGTCGCAAGTGGATCCACAAGCCGATGGACTTCCTGACGGCGGCGCATCCCTCCCCCGACGGCTCCCACGTGGCGCTGACCGCGCGCGGCCGGGTGTTCGTGGCGCCGGCGGGCCCGGGCCGTCTCGTCGCGCTGGACCCCCAGGGCTCCGCGCGCCAGCGCGACGCGCGCTTCTCGCACGATGGCAAGCACGTGCGCTACTTCTCCGACGCCAGTGACGAGGTCGAGCTCTGGGAGCGCCCGGCCGATGGAAGCGGGACGCCGAAGCAGCTCACCAAGGATGGCTCGGCGCTACGCACCGACCACCTGGCCTCACCCGACGGACGCTTCGTCGCCCATGCAGACCTCCTGCGCGGCCTCTACCTGCTGGATACGAAGGACGGCTCGAGCCGCACGCTCGAAGCGCGGGGCCATCACGGTGTCGCCCCTGGTGCGTGGTCGGCCGACGGTCGCTGGTTCGTGTACTGGGTCGAGCTGAAGGACGCCAACGATCACGGCATCCTGCGGCTCTTCGACACCAAGGACGGGACGACGACCAACCTCACCACGACCCGCTACGGAAGCCACAGCGCCGTGTTCGGCTCGCAGGGCGCGTGGCTCTACTTCCTCTCGGAGCGCCACCTCGACTCGATCGCACGCAGTCCCTGGGGATCGCGTCAGCCGGAGCCGCACTACGACCAGCAGACGCGCCTCTACGCCCTGGCCTTGAAGCCCGGCCTGCGCGCCCCCTTCCAGGAGCCGGACGAGCTGTCGCGCGCCGCCGCCAAGGCCAAGGCCGAAGCGAAGAAGGCGGAAGCCGCCCGGAAGAAGAGGGACGAGGCGGCCAAGAAGGATGCCCCCAAGAAGGGCGACACGAAGAAGGTGGCCGAGGCGAAGGGCGACAAGCCGAAGGTCAAGCCGGTGGAGATCGTGCGCGAGGGCATCGCGGCGCGGCTCTACCTCCTGCCGGTGCCGCCGGGGCGCTACGACAGCCTGGCTGCCACGAAGGGCCACCTGCTCTGGCGCGCCTCCCCCGATCCCCTGAAGAAGGCCAAGGGTGGCGGCCGGCGCTTTGACCTGCAGGCGCTGAAGCTCGGCACGGAGAAGGCCGAGGTGAAGACGCGTCTCGCCGATGTCGGCCCGATCGAGGTCACCCAGGACGGCAAGAAGCTCCTGCTCCGCAAGGGCTCGTCCCTGCATGTCGTCGCCGCCGACAGCGTCGCGCCGCTCGACGCCAAGGCCCTCGCCAAGGGTGCCGTGCCGCTCGGCGGCTGGCGTTTCGCGGTGGATCCGCGGGTCGAGTGGGCGCAGATGTACGACGACGCGTGGCGCATGCACCGCGACTACTTCTACGACCCGGGCATGCACGGCGTGGACTGGGCGCGCATGCGAGAGGCCTACCGGCCGCTGGTGAAGCGCGTGCGTGATCGCGACGAGCTGCAGGATCTCACCGGCATGCTCGTCTCCGAGCTGAGTGCGCTGCACGCCTCCGTCTGGGGTGGCGACACGCGCAAGGGCCCGGACCGCGTCGAGGTCGGCGAGCTGGGAGCGGACCTGGTGCGCACGCCCACGGCCGGCGGCTACTTCGTCAACCGCATCCACGCCCACGATCCGGATCGGCCGGAGCTGGCCGGCCCGCTGTCGCGCCCGGACCTGGACATCCAGGAGGGCGACGTGATCGTGGCGATCGACCATCGGCCCGCGCTGCCCAGCCGCGAGATCGGCCAGCACCTGGTGGACGGGGTCGGCAAGCAGGTGCACCTGACCATCCGTCGCAAGGGCCGCGAGAAGGACCTCGAGGCGATCGTCAAGCCGATCGGCTCCCGCGCCGCGGCGCGGCTGCGCTACCCGGCGTGGGAGTACGCGCGTCGCCAGCGCGTCGAAGAGGCGGGCACGGGCCGCTTCGGCTACATCCACCTGCAGGCCATGGGCGCCGGCGACATGGCCGCGTTCGTGCGGCAGTTCTACCCCGTGTTCGAGCGCGAGGGGATCATCCTCGACGTGCGCCACAACCGGGGCGGCAATGTCGACGCGTGGATCCTCGCGCGCTTGATGCGCAAGGCCTGGATGTACTGGCAGGCTCGCTCGGGCACCCCCTACTCGAACCTGCGCTTCGCGCCGCGCGGCCACATGGTGGTGCTGTGCGACGAGCACACGGCGTCGGACGGCGAGGCCTTCGCCGAGGGCTTCCGGCGGCTGGGCCTGGGTGCGGTCATCGGTACGCGCACGTGGGGCGGCGAGATCTGGCTGCACAGCGGCAACCGGCTCGCGGACAAGGGCGTGGCAAGCGCGGGCATGTTCGGCGTCTTCGGCCCGAAGAAGGACGGCACCGGCATGGAGTGGCTCGTCGAGGGCCACGGCGTCGAGCCGGACCTCGTGGTGGACAATCCGCCGGTCGAGACGTTCCTGGGCAAGGACCGCCAGCTCGACGCCGCCATGGACCACCTGCGGGCGAAGCTCGCCGCAGAACCGAAGCCGCTGCCCAAGCCGCCCCCGTATCCGGACAAGTCGGCGCCGAACAACGCCCGCAAATAGGTGGCACGCGCCGGGCGCACACGCGCCAGAGCCGCTCACGCGGCTCCGGCTTGGAGCGCCCCGACCCGTAGCGCGACTCCGTCGCGCTACTTCACCTCGAAGTCGGCGTCGATGACCTCGTCCCCGGCAGCAGCACCGGCGGTCTCGGTCGAGCCCGGGGCACCACCCGGCGCGGCGCCGGCTGCGGCCGCCGCCGCCGCCGGATCCTGCTCCTCGACGGCCTTGTCGATCGCAGCCGGATCGTCGCTCTTGGCCGCAGCCTCGACGTCGCTCTTCTTGGCCTCGATGCCACTCAAGACAGCCGCGTCCACCTTCTCGCCATGCTCCTTGACGAGCTTGTCGATCTCGTAGACGGCGTGGTCGGCCTTGTTCTTGGCCTCGACCAGCGCCTTGGCCTTCTCGTCGGTGGCGGCGTTGGCTTCCGCGTCCTGACGCATCTTCTCGACCTCGTCCTTGGACAGACCCGAGCTCGACTCGATGCGGACCTTCTGCTCCTTGCCGGTGCCCTTGTCCTTGGCGGACACGGACAGGATGCCGTTGGCATCGATCTCGAACTTCACCTCGATCTGCGGCATGCCGCGCGGGGCCGGCGGAATGCCCTCGAGGGTGAAGCGGCCCAGCGTGCGGTTGTCGTTCGCCATCGAACGCTCGCCCTGGAGGACGTGGATCTCGACCTGCGGCTGGTTGTCGGCCGCGGTGGAGAAGACCTCCTCCTTCTGGGTCGGAATCGTCGAGTTGCGCTCGATCAGCGTGTGCATCACGCCACCCTGGACCTCGACGCCCAGCGAGAGCGGCGTGACGTCGAGCAGGAGCAGGTCCTGCAGCGTCTCGTCGCCCGAGAGGACGCCGGCCTGGATCGCAGCGCCGAGCGCCACGCCTTCGTCCGGGTTGACCGACTTGTTCGGCTCGCGCTCGAAGAGTTCCTTCACGAGGGCCTGGACCATCGGGATGCGCGTCGAGCCACCGATGAGCAGCACCTCGGCCAACTCGGACGGCTTGATGCCGGCGTCGGACAGGGCCTGCTCGCACGGGCCACGGACGCGGCCGATGATGGGCGTGATGAGCTGCTCGAACTTGGCGCGCGTCACGGACATCGTCAGGTGCTTGGGACCCGCGGCGTCGGCCGTGATGAACGGCAGGTTCATGTCGTGCTGCATCGAGGACGAGAGGTCGATCTTGGCCTTCTCGCACGCCTCGCGCAGACGGTGGAGCGCCATGGCGTCGGCCCGCAGGTCGATGCCGTGCTCCTTCTGGAACTCGTTCGCGACATGGTCGACGAGGATCTGGTCGATGTCGTCACCACCGAGGTGCGTGTCGCCGTTGGTCGACTGCACGGTGAAGACGCCCTCTTCCAGCTCGAGGATCGACACGTCGAACGTGCCGCCACCGAGGTCGAAGACTGCGATCTTGCCGGAGCGCTTCTGATCCAGGCCGAAGGCCAGGGCCGCCGCGGTCGGCTCGTTGACGATGCGGCGCACGTTGAGACCGGCGATGACACCCGCGTCCTTCGTGGCCTGACGCTGGCTGTCGTTGAAGTAGGCCGGCACGGTGATGACCGCGTCCTTGACCTCCTGGCCGAGATGATCTTCCGCGGCCTTCTTGAGGTGCTGGAGGATGATCGCGCTGATCTCCGGCGGCGTGAACGTCTTGCCGCGGATGTCGACCTTGACGAGCTCCTCGGGGCCCCCGACGACCTTGTACGGGACGAGCTTCTCTTCGCTCTCGACCTCGTTGTGGCGACGGCCCATGAAGCGCTTGACCGAGAACACGGTGTTCTCGGGGTTGGTGACCGCCTGCCGGCGGGCGGCCTGCCCGACGAGGCGTTCGCCGCTCTCCGTGAAAGCGACGACAGAGGGTGTGACCCGGTGCCCGTCCGCGTTGACGATCACGCGGGGCTCGCCGCCCTCCATGACCGCAACCACGCTGTTGGTGGTGCCCAGATCGATGCCGATGATGCGTTCAGCCATGTCGTGTTCCTCCTGTGAGGTCTGTACGTGCCAATCCGGCACGGTGGTTCACTCGCGGTCTGCCGATGCGGCGCGCTCCGCGCGCCGCGACAGGCCGAAAGCCTTGATCTTCCGGTACAGGGTCCGGGTACTGATGCCCAGCAACTGCGAAGCGCGTTCCCGATTGCCCCCGACGTCTCGCAAAGTGTTCGTGATGAGCGCTTTTTCGACGTCGTCCACCGGCAGCCCGGAGAGCGCCTTGAGGATGTCCGGGGTGTCCCCGGCCGCAGGACGCACGTACGGCGGGACCGCGTCGGGCGTGATC
>JARGNS010000063.1:0-4217 GCA_029213105.1 Planctomycetota bacterium | reverse complement strand
CGCCACGCCTGAGCAGCACCATGGACTCCTCGGCGTTCTTCAGCTCGCGCACTTTGCCCGGCCAGCGGTAGCTCATCAGGATGTCCAGGGCCTCGGGCGCCAGATCCCGGGCCGGCTTGCCGTGCCGCTCGGCGGCTTCCTCAAGGAAGTGCTCGGCGAGGTGCGGCAGGTCCGCCAGCCGCTCGCGCAGGGGCGGGAGGTCGAGTTGCACCACGCGCAGGCGGAAGCAGAGGTCCTCGCGGAAGCTCCCCTCGCGAACCATCGCCTCGAGATCCCGGTGCGTGGCCGCCACGACGCGGACGTCCACATGGCGGACCTCGTTGCTGCCCACCGGCGTGATCTCGCCGGCCTCCAGGGCGCGCAGCAGGTGCGCCTGGGTCGCGAGCGGCATGTCGCCGATCTCGTCGAGGAAGAGCGTGCCGCCGTCGGCGGCCTCGAAGCGGCCCACGCGGCGGTTCGTGGCGCCCGTGAAGGCGCCGGCCTCGTGCCCGAACAGCTCGCTCTCGAGCACGCCCTGGGCCAGGGCCGCGCAGTTGAGCGGAATGAAGGGGCCCCGGCGGCGCGGCCCCGCGTGGTGCAGGGCCCGAGCGACGAGTTCCTTGCCCGTGCCGGACTCCCCGCGGATGAGCACGGTGGCGTCCGTATCCATGACCTGGTTCATCACGTCGAACACGCGCTGCATGGCGTGCGTTCGGCCGAGGATGCCCGGGAACGCGAACGTCTTGTCGATCGTGGAGCGCAGCTCGCGGTTCTGCTGCTCCAGGGCGATGCGCGCCGAGGCGGCCCGCATGGTCTCGCGCAGGATGCCCAGGTCCAGCGGCTTCTGGAGGTAATGCAGGGCTCCCTCGCGCATGGCCTGCACGGCGCCCTCGACGGTCCCGTAGCCCGTCACGACCACGACCTGGGGCCCGGGCGGGTCCGCCCGCAGCGCCGCACAGCGGGCCACGATCTCGAGGCCGTCGAGGTCCTGCAGGCGCAGGTCCGTGACGACGAGGTCGTAGGTCTCCTTCGCCAGCAGGTCCATGGCCTCGCGACCGCTCCCGGCCAGACGCACGGCATGGCCCTCCTGCGCGAGGACATCGGCGATCACCTGCCCGTGGGCGGCGTCGTCTTCCGCGACCAGGATGCGGAGCTCGGGACTGCTACTTTGGCCTGTCATGCTGCCATCTTGTCAGCAACCCCCGTGCCATCAAGGGCTCTGCAGGGTGACACACTGGCCTGCCAGCCCTCGAGTCCGGGAGCGACCGCCATCACGCCTCCACCCCGGAGGCTGCCCGGGCCGCCCCCTCGGCCTCAGTCGGCGGCGGGGGGATGCCAATCCTCGGGACGCAGGAGCAGCCGCAGTCCCAGGGCCATCTGCGGCAGGTAGCTCTGGTCCCCCACCAGGGGCGCGTCCAGGCGCCACTCGCCCATCGGGTCCTCGAGGCGGATGCGCCCGGCCGCGTGACCCAGCTCGTCGAGTTGCCAGCCCAGGTCGAGCAAGCCATCGGCACTGCGCCACGCCACGGCCTGGCGGAAGTCGCCGTACTGGGTCTCGATCTGCTGCAGCAGATCCTCGATCTCGGCCGGTGTCAGGTCCACGAGCGTCGTCAGCGACGCCGTCAGCCCACGCGTCCGGAACACGGCCCGCGCGTGATAGGCGTCCGGCAGCTGCCCGCCTTCGCTCTTGCGTCGGATCAGGAGTCCCAGGTCGAAAATCTCGACCTTGACCGGCTCGTGGCTCATGCGTCGGATTCCACGACCGGCGGCCCGGCCAGCGGCAGGCGCAGGATGAAGTTCGTGCCCTTGCCTTCCTCGCTCTCGAGCTCCAGGCTGCCGCCATGCTCTTCGGCGATGCGGCGCGCCGTCGGCAGCCCCAGGCCGCTGCCGGTCCGCTTGCGGGAGTAGTAGACCTCCCACACCTTGGCGCGCACGTGCGCGGGAATGCCGGGGCCCGTGTCGATCACGTCCACGCGGGCATCGTCGCCGACCAAGCGCGTGCGCACGATGAGCTGCATGTCCCCCCGGCCCTCGTCGGCCTCCATCCCCTCCATGGCCTGGACCGCGTTGAGCAGGAGGTTCAGCACGGCCTGCTTCACGAGGCGCTCGTCGACGCGCATGATCGGCAGGGAGCGATCGGGGTAGAAGGCGAGATCGATGCCGGCCCGCGCGCACTCGGGCATCATGAAGCCCGTGACCTCCTCCAGGACCCGGTTGAGGTCCACCTGGCTGAGGTTGAGGCGGCGGATGCCCGCGTAGCGCAGGAAGTCGTCGAGGATCTCCTCGAGGCGGCTGACCTCCCCCAGGAGGGACTTCAGCCGCCGCGCCGTGCGCTGACCGCGGCCATCCTCGGCGTCGGGGGGAAAGTCCTCCTGCAGCAACTGCAGGGTCACGTTCATCGTCGAGAGCGGATTGCGGATCTCGTGGACGAGACCACCGGCCACCGCGCCGAGGAACTCCAGTCCCTTGCGGGTCGGGGCGCGGCTCACGTCGTCGGACATGGCTCGGATCGTACCCGCCCTCGGGCAGAAGGAGGCACGGGGGTAGGCACGGGTAGTCTCCCTCGCCATGGCAACGGAAGTCCTTCGCATGCTCGACCGCGGCGCCCAGCAAGACGAGCTGGCGCGTGCCGGGGCCATCCTGCGCGAGGGCGGCCTGGTGGCCTTCCCCACCGAGACCGTCTACGGGATCGCCGTCGCAGCGCATCTTCCGGACGCCGTCGAGAAGCTCTACGCGCTCAAGGGCCGTGACCGCACGAAGCCCATGACGATGATGATCGCGGACCTCGACCCGGTGCATGCCCGCTGCCCGAAGCTGCCGCCGAAGGCGATCCAGCTGATGAAGCGCTTCTGGCCCGGCTCGCTCACCCTCGTGCTGCCGACCACCCACGAGGACGGCTCCGACGCGGGGCTCATCGGCTTCCGCTACCCCGCCCACCCCCTCGCCCAGGGCCTGGTGAAGGCGGCAGGCGTCCCGCTGCTCGTCCCGAGCGCCAACCTCTCCGGTGCCACGCCGGCGACGACCGCCGATGGCGTGCTCGCCCAGTTCCCCGACCAGCTCGATCTGATCATCGATGGCGGACCGGCCCAGAAGGGTCTGTCCTCCACCGTCGTCAAGGTCGAGGCCAACGAGGTCTCGGTCCTGCGCGAGGGCGCGATCCCCGAGTGGCGCATCGACCAGCCGCATTGGTCGCACGTCCTCTTCGTCTGCACGGGCAACACCGACCGCAGCCCGCTCGCCGCCGCCGTGCTCACCCGCCGTCTGGCCGCTTCGCTCGGCTGCCGCGAGGATGAACTCGAAGACCGCGGCTTCAAGATCAGCAGCGCAGGACTGGCCGCCGACGAGGGCCGCAAGGCCTCGCGCCGCATGCGCCAGGTCGCGCGCGAGTCGTTCGACCCGCCGCTCGACCTCGACGAGCACCGCTCGCAGCGCGTGAGCACGGACCTGCTCGAGCAGGCCACGCGCATCGTCTGCATGGAGCGCGCCCAGCGCGACGAGATCCTGGCGTTCTTCCCGCACCGCGTGCGCGAAGTGATGCTGCTCGACCCGGAAGGGGGCGACATCGCCGACCCCGCCGGCCAGAGCCTCGAGACCTACCGCCGCCTCGCACGCCGCCTCGATGCGGCCGCGTTCCTCATCGCGGGCAGTCTCGTCCCCTAGCACGGCGCGTGGGGCCGGGCACGCGCGCGCTATGGAGTGCGATGCCGGCTCTGTCTGCAGGTATTCTGCCGCCATGGTCCGCGCGCTCGTCGTCATCGCCACCTACAACCAGGTGCCCTACCTCGCGCGCGTGCTGCGGGGCTATCTACGCCAGACGACGACCGACTTCCACGTCACGGTGGCCGACGATGGCTCACGCGAGGACACGCGCGCCCTGCTCGAGCGCTTCGCCCCCGCCTTCCAGGAAGCCGGCATCGGGTTCCAACACACCTGGCACGAGGATGTCGGCTTTCGCAAGTGCCTGATCCTGAACGAGGCCGTGCGCACAAGTCCCGCCGCGCCGCTGCTGATCTTCACGGACGGCGACTGCGTCCCCGCCGCATCCTTCGTGGCGCAGCACCTGGCCGTGCACGAGCCGATGAGCTTCCACGTCGGCGGGGCCTACCGCCTCACCCAGGCACAGAGCGAAGCGATCGACGAAGACACGGTCGCCCGCGGCGCCTACGAGGGCATCGCCTCGGAGGCCAACCTGCGCGAGCTGGTCAAGCGCCGCCGCAAGAGCATCTGGGGGATGTTCC